>CAZZHF010000389.1:0-2160 GCA_964653545.1 uncultured Gammaproteobacteria bacterium
TCCTGCACAGCGCGTCGCTGATCGTCGACGACATTCAGGACGGCGCCCACGCCCGGCGCGGTGCCGCCGCCCTGCACCGGCTGATTGGCGTCGAACAGGCGCTCAACGCCGCCAACTGGCTGTATTTCTGGCCCTACGCACTGCTGCCGCAACTGGTACGGCCCGCCGGACGGCAGCGCCGTTGCGCGGATCTGGTTACCCGCGTGCTGCTCGACTGTCATCGCGGCCAGGCGCTCGATCTTGGCGTGCAGGTGTGGGCGCTGGCGCCGGATGTGGTGCAGGCGGTGGTGGCTGAGCAAAGTCGGCTCAAGACGGGCCGCCTGACGGCGCTGTGCACTGGCCTTGGTGCCATCGCGGCCGGTGCCAGGGCAGATCGGGTGGCGCTGTTGCAGCAGTTCGGGGAGCAGGTGGGCGTGGCCCTGCAGATGCTGGACGACCTGACGGCAATGCTGTTGCCGGCCCGGCACGACAAGGCCGGCGAGGATTTGCGCTGCGGTCGGCCGACCTGGGCCTGGGCGCTGGCGGCGCGTGAGTGTTCGTCCGATCAGTACCATTCCTTGACGGCGAGCGCGCAGATGGCCGCACGAACTGGCAACTGGCAGCCGGTCTGCGCGGCGCTGACGACCGTGCTGGCGCCGGTTGGGCTTGGTCCTGCCCGTCGGGCGCTTGCCGCGGCCGGCGACTTGCTCGCCGATCGTCTGGCCGGGCACGCACACCTCGGCGACCTGCGCACCGAACTCGATGGACTGGAGCGCGCGTATGGCTGAGCTGAAGGCGGCGGTCATCGGCAGCGGCTTTGGCGGCTTGGCGGCGGCCATCCGCCTGCAGGCGCGGGGTATTGCGACGACGATTTTCGAGGCCCGCGCCCTGCCCGGCGGGCGCGCCTACGCGTTTGCGGAAAAAGGCCATGTGTTCGACATGGGGCCGACGCTGGTCACCGCGCCGCAGTGTCTGGAGGAGCTGTTTGCCCTAGGCGGCGCGCGGCTCGCCGACCGGGTCGAATTGCTGCCGCTGGACCCGTTCTACCGCCTGCAGTGGGAGGACGGCACGCACTTCGAGGCCTTCGAGGACGAGGATCGCCTGGCGGCCGAAATCGAGCGCTTCGCGCCCGGCGAGGCGGCCGGCTATGCGCGCTTCAACCGCTACAGCGAGGCGGTGTACCGCGAGGGCTATGAGCACCTGGCCGGGGCGCCTTTCGTGACCGTCGCCAGCATGCTGCGCTCGCTGCCCAAGCTGGTCGGCCTGCGCGCCGAGCGGTCGGTGTACGGCGCCGTCAGCCGCCGGGTGCGGGCGCCGCATCTGCGCCAGGCGTTGTCGTTTCACCCGCTGTTCGTGGGCGGCGACCCGTTCTCGACCAGCGCCATCTATGCGCTGATCAACCACCTGGAGCGTACGCACGGCGTGTGGTTCGTGCGCGGCGGCACGCATGCGTTGGTGCGCGCGCTGGTTGCGTTGTTCGAGGAACTGGGCGGCGAGCTGCGCCTGGAAGCGCCGGTGGCCTCGGCCCGCCTGGAAGGGCGCCAGCACTGCCTGACGCATGCCGGTGGCGAGGACCGCTTCGACCTGGTGGTGTCAAACGCCGACGTGATGCACACCTACCAGCACATTTACGGCGCGCACGCACACGGTCAGCGCATGAGCCGGCGCCTGGCTCGCTCGCGCTGGTCGATGGGCCTGTTCGTGGTTTATTTCGGCACCGACCGCCAGTACCGGGATCAGGTGCGCCATCACACCATCCTGTTCGGTGCCCGCTACCGGAAACTGATCCGCGAGATTTTCAACGGCCCGGAATTGCCGCCCGACTTCAGCCTCTACCTGCACGCGCCGACCGTCACCGACCCGACGCTGGCGCCGGCAGGCGGCGATACCTTCTATGCGCTCTCGCCGGTGCCGCACCTGGGCAACGCGGACCTGGACTGGGACCTCATCGGCGAGCGCTATGCCGAGCGCATCCTGGCGTACCTGGACGAACACGCCATGCCCGGCCTGCGCCAGCACCTGACGGTCAGGCGCTGGATGACGCCGCGCGATTTCGAGCGCGAGCTGGGCGCCTTTCACGGCAACGGCTTCTCGCTGGCGCCGGTGCTGTGGCAAAGCGCGTACCTGCGACCGCACAACCGCGACCGGCGCATCCCGGGCCTGTACCTGGTCGGCGCCGGC
>CAZZHF010000390.1:0-2158 GCA_964653545.1 uncultured Gammaproteobacteria bacterium
CGCCGGGTCGGTGGTCGTTGCCTCCGTGGCCAGCGACTGGCGCACCGCGCTGGACAACGCGCTCGCGCGCGCTGCGCGCTTCCTCATCCGCCTTTGGCGCCGTGGCAGTGACTCCCGTCGCATGCGCCAACGCTTCATCAGTCACGAACGCTGAACTCGACCGAAAGAAGGATTCGACACCATGAACACCATGACGCCCATCCCCTCGACCGCTCGCCCGGAACCCGCGCATTCGGCGCCGATCGCCGCAGGCAACGCGACACCCGCAGATGTCGCCGGTACGAGCCGTGTGCTGCGCAACACGTACGCCTTGCTGTCGATGACGCTGCTGTTCAGCGCGGCCATCGCCGCCGCCAGCGTGGCGTTCCAACTGCCGGCGCCGGGCATCCTGCTGACCCTGGGCGGCTACTTCGGTCTGCTCTTCGCCGTCTACAAGCTCAAGAACAGCGGCTGGGCCTTGCCGGCGGTATTCGCGCTGACGGGCTTCATGGGCTACTCCCTGGGGCCGATGTTGGCCAAGTCGCTGGCACTGCCCGGCGGTGCACAGGTCGTGACGATGGCCCTGGCGGCCACGGGCGCCACCTTCCTGGCCTTGTCGGCCTGGGTCTTGACGACCCGTCGCGACTTCAGCTTCATGGGCGGCTTCCTGTTCGCCGGCATGGTCATCGCGCTGATTGCCGGCCTGGGCGCGGTGTTCCTGCAGGTTCCGGCGCTGGGCCTGGCCGTCGCCGCGATGGTGGCGCTGCTGTCGGCCGGCCTGATCCTGTTTGAGACCAGTCGCATCGTCACCGGTGGCGAAACCAACTACGTGCTGGCCACCATCGGGCTGTACGTCTCGATCTTCAACCTGTTCACGAGTCTGCTCAGCCTGTTCGGCTTCGGCAACTCGGATGAATGAACCCTCACCAAGAGCACCCCATGAAATGCCCCACCTGCACCGACACCGCACTCGTGATGAGCGACCGCCAGGGCGTCGAGATCGACTACTGCCCGCAATGCCGCGGCGTGTGGCTGGACCGCGGCGAACTCGACAAGCTGATCGAGCGCTCGGCGAGCCTGGCACCGCCGGCCCCAGCCGGCAACGCGGCCGCCCGATCACAGCCCCAGTTCGCGGACTCCGATTACGAGCATGGTCGAGGCCAGCAGGGCGGCCGCAGGAAGTCCTGGCTAAGCAACATCTTCGACTGACCCGCGACCCACAGCACCGAAGGGAGACCCATGATGCGCAGTTATCCCGTGAACAGCCCGCAGGCCGCAGCCCGCATCGTCGCACTGACGGTGGTCGCCGATGGCGACATCGGCGACGCATAGATCAAGTGGCTCGACCGCCTTGCCGTGCATGAGCAGTTGGGTCTGGCGCGGCATGAGTTGCACGCGTTGCTGGACACCTTCTGCGAGGATCTGCTGTCCAGCGACCAGTTGAAGTGGGCCGACGCTTGCCCGGTGGACGAGCGCACGCTGGCGGACCTGATGGGTGAAGTCCAGGACCCCGCGCTACGGCTGAAGTTGCTGCGCTTGTGTGTCGAGCTTGCAGAAGTCGACGCGCATGTTGACGACGGTGAATCGAGCGTTCTAATCGCCGCGGTCGAGCATTGGGGCTTGCACCGTGAGATGTTTCGGCCGTCGTCTCCGAACTGACCGGCTCGCCCTGCCTGAGCAATCCGAGGTGTGGGTCTGTGGGCTTTCGGCGGGGCATGTCGGAAGTGCCCCATGGCGTGCCCATGATTGGGTCGAGATCGATGTTGGCTGTCCGCTATGGAGACACAACGGCTATGTCTGCTGATGGCCGAGGCCGTGTGGAAACGCGCGCACTTGATGCTGCCGTGGGCTTCCCTGGCGTGACTGACGCTGGCGTCGTCACTGGCTGAAGATGCACAGCGAGTGCCCGAAGTAAAAAAAGGGCTCCCGCCCTACGCCCTCATCGCCTTGATCAGCGTTGCAGTTCCGAGGATCTTGATCACCCGCTTCAAGTTGTACGCCAGGACCTGCAAGCTCATCTCGGTAGCCACCCGTGGCAGCGTCTTGGTCAGGAAGTGATTCGATCCCATCCAGCCCTTGAGCGTGCCGAAGACGTGCTCGACGGTCTGACGGCGCAGCCTCATGGCCTCAGGTGCACCTTCGAGCCGCTCTTGAACGACATCCAGTATGTCTTCGTGCT
>CAZZHF010000391.1:0-2149 GCA_964653545.1 uncultured Gammaproteobacteria bacterium
GGCCACCACGATGCGCGGGTTGGGAATGCCCCAGCGCGTGAAGTCGTCGTGGATGGTGCGCAGCGCCTTGTAGACCAGGTCTGGTGTGATGATGTCGCACACCTGACGCAGCGGAATGTGGTCGGTCAGGTGCACCACCCGCAGCGGGCCGGTGATCAGGAACAGGTAGGTCTTGCCGGTTTCGACGCTGATCACCTGGTCCAGCTTGCCGGCCATCTTGAGCGCATCGGTGTTGATCGGACCCATGATGGTGCCCTGCACCTTGCCGGTCATGGCCAGGTCGTCCATTTCCTTCAGCCAGGCAGCGGTGGCAAGACCGCATGCGGCGTTGGCCTTGGCCGGGGTAATGTCCTTCGGATCCAGTTGACCGGTGTCGTAAACGTCGATCACGCCAGGGTCCAGCCCCGCCTGATCCACGGAATCGACGCGACGCACCTTCAGCTTCAGACCCAGTTGATCAACCGCGCCCTGCACCGATTCCGTACAGCCCACCACCACCGGCCGGCAGGCGGCGTACATGTCACCCAGCGCCAGGGACTTGACCACCACTTCCGGACCGATACCGCATGGATCACCGGTCATGGTTGCGACTACGGGTTTGTTTTGCATGATGTGTTCTCCTCGGCGCGACGCCCGGGCCGCCGCAACTTCTGGTTCTTTAAAGGTTTAAAAAGCTCAACGAACAGCGCCAGGACCGGCACGCCCAATCCGGCCAGGCACAAGCGCCGAAAAATCCCGGTCGGGTTCAGTCGTTCCTGACCAAGGCCAGCTTCCTGAACAAGGCCTTGACGTCGTAGTCGACCTTGTTGTCCACCACCGCCGCGACGTGGTTCAGAGTACACAGCAGATTGAACTTCTGACCGTGGATCATATAGCCGTCAACCGGCATCAAGCTGAACGGGTTCGAACTGCGGTCGCGGTAGTAGTCGATCTCCAGTACGCCCTTGATGCTAAGCCCCATGGCCTCGGCCGACAACATCATCTGGCGCGCGCGCTCCTCGTTCTCCAAGCCGAGAAATTCGGCCAGTCGCGCCGGGTAGGCGATGGCGTTGTGAAAACGCGACTGCTGCCAGCGCAGTGCACCAACCACGCCGTTCATTTCCATCAAATCCTGCAATTTCAACGGTTCAGACATGACGCTTTGTTACTCCACCTGTTGTGCACGGGCGCGTGGCCCGAGCAATTTGATCGACCGTTGCTACGCATGGTAGTGCAGCAGCCCGGTCAGCTGCTACTGCAAACCAGCAAACTGTCCCTGCCTAACGATCGTTATGGTTAAATTACTGTCCCGCCGATTTGCGGGCAGTCCATCCACCGAGCCTTAAGGGGGCCTCCATGTCCAGTTACGAGTGCATCAATTTCAGCATCGACGGCGACGTCGCCACCATCCAGTTCAACCGCCCCGAAAAGAAGAACTGCATGAGCCCCACCCTGCACAACAACGTGCGCAACGCCCTGGTGGAGGCGGAAAAAGCGCGCGTCAAGGTGCTGGTAATCACCGGCATCAAGGACGCGTTTTGCGCCGGCATGGACCTGGAGCAGTGCTTCTTCGAGCCGTTCGACGACCCAGAGCGCATGGCCGCCATCAACGCCGACGTGTTCACCTGGTTCCAGCATCTGAAAAAATTCCCGGCGGTCACCATCGCCAAGGTCAACGGCTGGTGCTTCGGCGGGGGCATGGAGCTGGCCGGCATCTGCGACATCGCCATCGTAGCCAACGAGTCCACCTGGGGCTTGTCCGAAGTCAACTTCGGCATCTTCCCCGGCGGCGGCACCTCGTGGGCTTATGCGCACAACATCCCGTCCCGCAAGAAGGCGCTGTACTACGGCCTGACTGGTGACACCTTCACCGGCAAACAGGCCGAGGAAATCGGCTACGCCACCAAGTCGGTGCCGCTGGCCGAGCTCGACGCCGAGACCGACCGGGTGGTGAAAATGCTGACCCGCCTGGGCCGCACCGTGCTGCGCAAGACCAAGGAAGTCTACGAAAAGGTCAAGTGGATGGACTTCGAAACCGCCATCGACTACGAAATGGCCAAGCTGTGGGAACTGTCGCGCGAGACCAACGACGACTGGGTGCGTACCGCGCTGGCCTCGTTCAAGCGGCGCGAGTTCAAGCCCGGCACGCAGTCCTACAAACTCACCAAGG
>CAZZHF010000392.1:0-2147 GCA_964653545.1 uncultured Gammaproteobacteria bacterium
GTGGCCTCACCCTTGTTGCCTGCGCGCCCGGACGCAGCCAGACGCACGCCGACGACGTTGATGCGCCAGTCTTCGGCGGCGCCGATCTTCTTCTGCAGAGCAGCGTCGCCCTCGAACTGCCGGTTGTAGTCGGCGAAGACGGCCGGCACCGCCATGCGAGCGACCTGATCGAAGTCCCGCTGCAGGAACATCCAGCTGTAGCCTTCACGGGCCCGCACGAAGTTGGCGAGGTTGTGCTTGTCGAGCGCTTCCATTGGCGGAATGGTCTCGACGCTCAGCCGCTGCTGGATCGTGGCTTCGCCTGTGACGCGGTCCACGACGATGGGAATCTCGATCACGCGGCGCAGTGGGCCCTGGGCGAACACCGCTGCGATGCCGATCAGGCCCAGAACGAGGCCGGCGACGGCCACCCACCAGGCCCGACGCTCGGAGCGTTCGAGCATCAGCGCGCGGTCGACTTCCCAGGCGCGGTTCGCGCCGATCGCAGTCGTCTCAGCGACGGCCTCGGCGCCGTTGCTCCCGGTACTTTGGGAGGGATCGGGCAATGCAGCGGCTCTTCCTGGCGTCAGGACGGCACTCATGGGGCGACCTCAGTTGGGCTGCGCGCGGTCCTTGGACACCACCGGGCGCAGCGGTTCAGGGATCAGGGAAGGTAGTCAGCTACCTTGCCTTTGCGCGCGAGCATCTGGTACTGGCGCTCACGCTCGCGCGACCGGGCGATGCGCTCCTCGCTGTCGGCCATGCCCTGCAGCATCTGCACCTGCGACATCTCGTGCGCCAGCAGCGCGTTCTCGGCGCCGATGCGGGCCTGGACTTCCTGCACGGCCTTCTGGTCCGTGGTGGCGTTGATCTGCCCCATCAGGGATTGAATCTGCGACAGGCGGCCGGCGGCCGATTTCATCGCGTCCTGCAGCAAGCCCTTCTGCTGGTACGGCTGCGCCAGCGCGGACTGGCAGGCCGTGCGGGCATCGCCGGCCAGGTCCATGCAGTTGTAGACCATGCCCACGTCGCGCAGCGCCTTCGCCGTGGCGTTTAGGCCCGAGTACCCCGAGGTGTTGATGGCGTTTAGGTACGTGTAGGCTTCGGCCGGGACGTAGTTCCGCAGCATCGGGTTGTTGAAGACGTTGCCCAGGTTGCGGATGCCGTTGATGCTGTTGATCTGGCTTTGCAGCTGGTTGATCTGCTGGACCTGGTTGTTGATCTGCGTGATGCCATCGAGCACCTGTTGGATCGTCTGGACCAGATTGGCAACATCGATGACCGGGATGCCCTGCGCGCGGGCGCCACTGGCGCCGAAGGCGATGAGGACAGCCGCGGCGACCTTGAGACGGGTTTGCATGGTTTGCTCCTGTGCTGGTTGACGCTGGTTGAAGTTCATGCCCGACCGCGCAACGCGGCGAGCTTGTAGGCGGCGGTTCGCACCGCGCCGTAACCCTGGCGAACCACGGCGCCTGCGCCGGCGGCCATGGATCCTGCTGCCCGGCCAGTGGCTGTGGCGGCGGCGCCAGTAGCCTGGCCCGCCGCGTACGGCAGACCGGCACCGGCACGCACGACACCACCGGCGGCACCTGCAGCACCTGCACCCCGTGCGGAGGAGGCGGACCGCAGACCCGAGACCATCATGGCGTTCTGGATCATCTGGATGCCTTGCTGAATTGCGGCGCCGCCAGTTAGTGCGGAGGCAAGGCTCGGAGCCTGGAAGCAGATGATGGCCATGAGAATCATCACGACGCAGTACTTCAGGCTCTCGCCGACGACGTTGAAAGTCGGGCCGAGGAAGCCGCCGTTGACTTGGATAGCCTGGACGAGCGCGTCACCCATGAATGCGCTCAGGCCCAGCGCGAAGAACGCGAACCAGGTCAGCACTACTGCATTCAGAACCATCGAGAGCCAGCTGTCAAAGAACCGGGCGGTCGGACGCCATGCGAGGCACAAAATGAAGAGCGGACCGATGGCGATCACGAAAGTCAGGAAGAGCTTTGCCAGCGTCACAACGAACATTGCAATGCAGAGAAAGACGACGTTGCCGATGGAGCAGACCACCGCTGCGAACAGAAGGTCAAGTCGCATGATTCCCGCGTCCTTCAGTAGGTCGAGCACCAGCTTGCTGGCCTCATCATTGAAGTTGTCCAGCAAGACGTAAGGCG
>CAZZHF010000393.1:0-2140 GCA_964653545.1 uncultured Gammaproteobacteria bacterium
GCGCCTACCCGGCCGCCTTCGATGCCCAATCCCACGACCTGACGGCAATTCCGAAGCTGGAGTCCTACCGCGGCTTTGTGTTCGCGTCGCTCAGCGCCGACGTGCCAACGCTGGCCGAGCACCTGGGCGGCGCCGCGCGGGCCATCGATTTTTGCGTTGACCAATCCGAGCAGGATCTTGAAATGCTGCGCGGCTGGTCCAGCTACACCCACCGTGGCAACTGGAAGCTACAGCCCGAAAATGGCATCGATGGCTATCACTTCACGGCCGTGCACGCCAACTACGTTGGCATCATGAAGCGGGAGGGCGAGCGCCGCGCCAAGAAGGCGGCGCAGGCCGGTGGCGTGCAGCGCTCTTTTGGCGGCGACGACCTGCTGAAACTCAAAAGTGGCTGGTACGACTACGGCCATGGCCACACCCTGATGTGGGGCACTTTCGGCCAGCCGCAGAACCGACCGGTATGGAACCGGCGCGAAGCGGTGGCCCAGCGCCACGGTGCGGTGCACGCCGAGTGGGTGGTCAACCGCCTGCGCAACCTGCTGATCTTCCCGAACCTGCTGCTGCAGGACCATGCCGCGACGCAGATCCGCGTCATCAAACCGGTCTCGGTGGACTTCACCAAGGTGGAGAGTTTCGCCCTCGCCGCGCGCGAGGACACCCCCGAGATACGCACCAAGCGAATCCGCCAGTTCGAGGACTTCTACAACGCCACCGGGCTTGCGACGCCGGACGACCTGGCTACTTTCGAGGCCTGCCACGACGGCCTGCAGGGCAGTCTGGTGCAATGGCAAATGGGTTACGACCGGGGCTTTTCCCAGATGCGAAGCGGCGGCGACGAGGACTCGCTACCGGTCGGCATGGATGCGGTCAGCAGCGGTCCCGATTTTCAGGATGAAGTGTTGCTGCATGGCCAGTACCGCGAGTGGTTGCGCCTGATGGCGCCGGCCTTGGCCGACTGACAGCACCGCGCAGCCTCATAACAATGCAAACCGTGGCCGTCGTCACCTGACGCGGCCGCCCCAGGAGATGTCGATGCCCGAGTACCTGCCGCATGGCGTCAATCGCGACGACTTCCAGTCCGCGTTGGCAGAAATTCGCAAAATTGTCGGCCAGGCCTGGGTCTTGACCGATTCTGAAACCGACCTCCAGCCGTACCTCGACCATATGTCGGCGGTAGCGCCGGAAAGCCGCATGCCGTCGGCGGTGATCGCTCCGGCGTCCGTGGCCGAAGTGCAGGGCGTGTTGCAGATCGCGAACGCGTACAAGTTGCCACTATGGACCTATGGCAACGGCAAGAATTTTGCCTATGGCGGCCCGGCCCCCAAGCAGGCCGGCTACCTGGTGCTGGACCTCAAGCGCATGGATCGCATCCTGGAGGTCAACGAAGAAAGCGGCTACTGCGTGGTGGAACCGGGAGTGTCCTACTTCCAGCTCTACCAGTTCATCCAGGAAAAGGGCTACAAGCTGTGGATCGACTGCGCCGCTCCGGGCTGGGGCGGCGTGATGGGAAACTCCCTTGAGCACGGCGCCGGGTACACACCCTACGCCGACCATCTGCTGTTCTCCTGCGGCATGGAACTGTTGCTGGCCGACGGCTCGCTGATACGCACTGGAATGGGCGCCATGCCCAACAACCGAAGCTGGCAGTTGTTCAAGTACGGCTTCGGACCCTATGTCGACGGCATGTTCACGCAGGGCAATTTCGGCATCATCACCAAGATGGGCTTCTGGCTGATGCCGGAGCCACCGGCCTACAAGCCGTTCATGGTCACCTACGAGAAGGAAGAAGACATCACGCAGCTGATGGAAATCCTGCGCCCGCTGAAAATGAACATGGTGATCCAGAATGGCGTGGTGATCGAACACATCTCCTACAGCGCCTCGGTACAGCGCCTGCGCAAGCAGCTGTGGGACAAGCCCGGCATCATCCCCGACGAGCGCTGGCGCGAGGTGGCCAAGGAACTGGACCTTGGCATGTGGAACATCTACGGCGCCCTGTACGGCCTGCCCGAGAACGTCGACATGACCTGGCAGATGGTGCAGCACGCGCTGACCAGCATCCCCGGCGCCAAGGTGTACCTGCAGGGCGACCGGCCGGCCGACGACGCTGGCTGGAACTACCGCGAAAAACTGATGCGCG
>CAZZHF010000394.1:0-2137 GCA_964653545.1 uncultured Gammaproteobacteria bacterium
TTCGTCATCCACGGCTGGGTGGTTTTGCCCGATCACCTGCGTTGTGTCATCGAACGGCCGCCCGGCGATGCGGACTTCGCTACCCGTTGACGGTTGATAAAGAGCGGCTTCTCCCGGCGCTTGCCGGTGACCAAACGGCATTCGCCGGTGCGCGTCGCCCGTGACGAACGCGGCATCTGGCAGGGCTGGCGCGCGGAAGCGACCCCCCTCGCACCGGTAGGCCGTATTGCACTGCAAAGGCATCCGGAATGCCGGACTCGCGGCATGACCGCGTAACCCGGCTTTCGAAAAGTGGCCTTCGCGCCGCCCGTTTACAGATCGCTCCAGTCGGCGTATCCCGCTTCGCGCTGATGGCGGATAGACAGCAGCAGCACCGCGTCGTCGGTCGCCGCGAAGTCGTACAGTACGACATAGCCGGTGCGACCGCGCGAGACGATCAGCTCGCGCAGGCCCGTCTCCACGGGGCGCCCGATCAGCGGGTGATTACGCAATACATCAACCGCTTCTTCAATTAGGTTGATGGTTGCGACCGCGATCTGCGGGTTGGTCTCCAATAAAAAGTCTGTCAGGCGCTCGAAATCGCCCAGGGCGGTTTCGGAATAAATCAGGCGCGCCAAGACTTGGCCTTCGGCCGGCGGGCGGGAACCCCGCTGGCCTTGGCGTGCAGATATTGGTGAACTTCGTCCGCCGAGTAGCCCTTGCCGCTGTGCAACATGTCGCTTCGAGCCGCCTGGGCGGCGGCCACGAACTCGGCGCGCTGCTCGGTAGCTGCGGTGGCGCCACGAATCGCCTCCAGCATGAAGGCGTGAGGGGTGATGCCCCGGGTTTTTGCCGCCGCTGCGGCGCGCGCTTTAAGTTCGTCCGGCAGTTTCAGCGAAGTGGTAGTCATGTCCCGTGCCCCCAGCTTATGGTGTTACCAAAGTAGCACTGCGCCGCGACGGCTTCAAGTTAAGGATCGAACACCACCCGCGATAGGATGCGTCACGATCCACGCTGCATTGAGCCAGCCGCCGCAAGGACCGGCAAAGCGCGGCGTGCCACGCAATTTTTCAAACGTTTGGCGAATCGTCCAGACCCGACCACCACCCCAAACCTCACAGGAATCTACCGTGCCCGCTTTGTTCCAACCCTTCACACTCAAGGACATCACCCTGCGCAACCGTATTGCGGTGCCACCGATGTGCCAGTACTCGGCTGTCGATGGCCGGGTCAACGACTGGCACCAGGTGCATCTGGCCGGGCTGGCGCGCGGTGGCGCCGGACTGGTGGTGGTGGAAGCCACCGCCGTGGCGCCGGAAGGCCGCATCACGCCCGGCTGCACCGGCATCTGGAACGACGATCTGGGACAGGCGTTCGTACCCATCGTGCAGGCAATCAAGGCCGCCGGTGCCGTGCCCGGCATTCAGATTGCCCACGCCGGGCGCAAGGCCAGTGCCAACCGCCCGTGGGAGGGCGACGATCACATTGCCGCAGGCGATCCGCGCGGCTGGCCGACCATCGCGCCCTCGGCGGTCGCGGCCGGAGCCAATCTGCCAAAAACGCCCAAGGCCATGACGCTGGAGGACATTGCCCGCGTGCGCCAGGATTTTGCCGACGCCGCCCGCCGCGCGCGCGATGCCGGCTTTCAGTGGCTGGAACTGCACTTCGCCCACGGTTATCTGGCACAAAGCTTTTTTTCTGTGTATGCCAACCAGCGCACCGACGCCTATGGCGGCAGCTTCGAGAATCGCAGCCGCTTTCTGCTGGAAACCCTGGCCGCCGTGCGTGAGGTGTGGCCCGAACACCTGCCGCTGACGCTGCGATTTGGTGTCGTGGAATTCGATGGTCGGGACGAACAAACGCTGGCCGAGTCCATCGAACTGACCCGTCGCTTCAAGGCCCGCGGGCTGGACCTGCTCAGCGTCAGCGGTGCATTCACCACGCCCAACTCCACGGTACCCCGGCAGCAGCCGGCCTTTCTGGCACCGATGGCCGGGCGTGTGCGCCGAGAGGCGGACATCCCGGTCGCATCGGCCTGGAACCTTGGCGATCCCGCCGTCGCCGAGCAGGTGTTGCAAGATGGCCTGATGGACTTGGTGCTGGTTGGCAAGGGCCATCTGGCCAACCCGCACTGGACGTACCTGGCCGCGCGTGAGCT
>CAZZHF010000395.1:0-2137 GCA_964653545.1 uncultured Gammaproteobacteria bacterium
GGATGCGAAGATCTACGACAGCGGCGCCGGCACCAACGAAATTCGCCGCATGCTTATCTGCCGCGAACTGTTCGACGAAACCGCCTGACAGTCGCGTCGTTCGATCACCCGTATTCATAAGGAGCACACCGCCTAGAGCGGTTGTGTCATTCAAGCATTTCACCGCATAAGGAGCACATCGCCATGACAACCGGCGTCGTTATCGTTGCCGCCCGGCGTACCGCCATGGGCAGTTTCCAGGGTCAGTTCGCCAGCCTGTCGGCCAGTGACCTGGGCGCCGCCGCCATCGCCGCGGTGGTCGCCGATGCCGGCGTGGACGGCGCGCAGATCGAGGACGCGCACATCGGCTGTGTGCTGCCGGCCGGCCAGGGGCAGGCGCCGGGCCGCCAGGCAGTGCTCAAGGCGGGCCTGTCGCTGGGCGTGCCGGTGACCACCGTCAACAAGATGTGCGGTTCGGCCATGAAGGCGACCATGTACGCCTTCGACCAGATTCGCAGTGGCGACGTGAAGGTCGCGCTGGCCGGTGGCATGGAATCCATGAGCAACGCGCCGTACATCCTGCCCAAGGTGCGTCAGGGCCTGCGCATGGGCCACGGCCAGGTGCTCGATCACATGTTTTGCGACGGTTTGCAGGACGTGCGCGAGGGCCTGCTGATGGGCGCCTTTGCCGAGCGTTGCGCCGAGCGGCAAGGTTTCTCGCGCGAGGCGCAGGACGCCTTTGCCATGGAATCCCTGCGCCGCGCCCAGCGCGCCACCAACGACGGCGATTCGGCCACCGAGATCGTGGCGGTGACGGTCAAAACCAAGGCCGGCGAGGTCAGCCACGACAAGGACGAGCAGCCGTTGACGGCCAACATAGACAAGATTCCCACACTGAAGCCCGCCTTCAAGGCGGACGGCACGGTCACCGCCGCCAACTCGTCGTCGATCTCCGACGGCGCCGCGGCGCTGGTGCTGATGGCCGAGGACGAAGCCGCCCGCCGGGGCCTGAAGCCCTTGGCGCGGGTGCTGGGCCATGCCACGCACGCGCAGGATCCGGCCTGGTTCACCACCGCACCGGTCGGCGCCATCGAGGTGCTGCTGCGCAAGCTCGGCTGGACCCCGGACAAGCCGGACCTGTACGAGGTCAACGAGGCCTTCGCCGTGGTGCCGATGACGGTGATGCAGGAGCTGCGCATCCCGCACGAGAAGATGAACGTGCTGGGCGGCGCCTGCGCGCTGGGGCATCCGGTCGGCGCATCCGGTGCGCGCATCGTGGTCACGCTGCTGAACGCCCTGCGCCTGCGCGGTGGCAAGTACGGCGTGGCGGCGATTTGCCTGGCCGGAGGTGAGGCTACGGCGCTAGCGGTGGAGCTGCTCTGAGCGCAGCCCTTTTTCCGACGCCATGCAGCGGTCGGCGTGCCCCGTCAGGAGCGGACCATGCCCGCGACTTGAACCGCCAGCCCGGCCAAAACGGTGTGAACGCCTGTCACCGCCCGGTTGCCGGGAAGTGTCACGGTCGCGGCCATGAGCCGCTCCTACAAAAGATGAACAACCCGTCGTCGCTGCCAGGCGACTTCCCCTTAACGAGAGCGAACCTCCGCGTGAAAGCAATTGCCATTAATGATTTCGGCGGCCTGGAACAACTGCAACTGGTCGAGCGGCCGATGCCGCCGATCACCGACGACCAGGTGCTGGTGGCGGTCCACGTCGCTGCCGTCAATCCCATCGACTGGCGCATCCGCAACGGTCAGTTAAAGGACTTCGTCCCCTACGAATTCCCGGCCATCCTGGGCCGCGAGGTCTCGGGCGTGGTAGCCAGGGTCGGCGCCGCAGTGCAGGACTTCAAAGTCGGCGATGCCGTGTTCGGCTTTCTGCAGCAGCGGCTGATGCGCTGGGGCGGCTACGCGCAATTCGTCCCGATCGAGGCCGCCAAGCTGGCACACAAGCCCGCCAATCTGAGCTTCGAGCAGGCCGCGGCGCTGCCGGTGGCCGGCCACACGGCCTGGCAGGGCCTGTTCGAAGTCGCGCAGATGAAGTCGGGCGAGGTCGTGCTGATCACCGGCGCGGCCGGCGGTGTCGGCAGTCTGGCGGTGCAGCTGGCCTGCGACGCCGGGGCAACGGTAATCGCCAGCGCCAGCCCGGCCAATCACGATTT
>CAZZHF010000396.1:0-306 GCA_964653545.1 uncultured Gammaproteobacteria bacterium
TGCGCGTGCTCACCGGCAGCTCGGCCGACGAGCTGGCCCGCGGCATGGACCACGGTCAGGCCATCCAGTTGATGGCGACCTACATCTTCAATCCCAACATCCGGCTGTTGAACGAGTACGCCTGGTTCGACGCCGACCACGGCATTGACTACGGCTCACTGGTCAGCCAGTTGCAAGTGGATTTTTAGGGCTGGGTAATTCCGGCGCGGACCTCGGTTAGAAGGGCCACTTCAACCGCCGTAAACCGCCTGAGCCGCAGCCAGCGCTGTGCCGCTGCCCGTGACTGGCAGACTGCCCCGTGCCCCG
>CAZZHF010000396.1:316-2133 GCA_964653545.1 uncultured Gammaproteobacteria bacterium
CCAGCGCTGTGCCGACATCGACCGTGCGGCCCTGCGCGGCGAGTGCGCCGCCGAGGGCGGTCAGGCACAGCACCACATGGCGGCGGCTGGCGGACTGGCCCATGAGACCGATACGCCAGGCCTTGCCGGCCAGGTCGCCGAGTCCGGCGCCGATTTCAAGGCCAAAGTCGGCCAGCAAGACCTGGCGCACGGCGGCATCGTCCACGCCGTCCGGAATGCCGACCATGTTCAGTTGCGGCAGGCGTTCGCCGTCCGCGCCCAGCAGCGGCCGGCCCATCGCCTCCAGCCCGGCGCGCAGTGCCTTGTGGTGCAGGGCATGGCGCGCCCAGGCGGCCTCCAAACCTTCCTCGTGCAGCATCAGCAGCGCTTCGTGCAGGCCGTACAGGGCGTTGATGGGCGCGGTGTGGTGGTAGCTGCGGCGGGCAGCGCCGGACCAGTAGCCGAGCACCAGGTTCAGGTCCAGGAACCAGCTTTGTACCGGCGTGCCGCGGGTGCGGACTTTGTCGAGCGCGCGCTGGTTGAAGCTGACCGGCGCCAGCCCCGGCGGGCAGGACAGACACTTCTGGGTGCCGCTGTAGATGGCGTCGATGCCCCAGGCATCCACCTCGAGCGGCACTCCACCCAGCGCTGTGACGGCATCGACAATAGCCAGGCAGTTGTGGCGGTGCGCCAGGTCCACCAGCGTTTGGGGATCCGACAGGGCGCCGGTGGAAGTCTCGGCCATCACGAAGGCGACCAGTGTTGCCTGCGGGTTGGCCTTGAGCGCGTCTTCCAGGCGCTGCGGGTCGACCGCCCGCGTCCACGGGTCGTCCACCATCACGGCAATGCCGCCGGCGCGCTCGACGTTTTCCTTCATGCGTCCGCCGAACACGCCGTTGCGGCACACGATCACCGTGTCGCCGGGCTCGATCAGGTTGACGAAGCAGGCCTCCATGCCCACCGAGCCGGGCGCCGAAATCGGAAACGTGACCTCGTTTTCGGTGCGAAAGGCCAGTCTCAGCAGCGCCTTGATGTCGTCCATCAGGCCGACGAAGGCCGGGTCCAGGTGGCCGATGGTCGGGCGCGCCATGGCGGCAAGCACGCGCGGGTGGACGTCGGATGGGCCCGGCCCCATCAGTGTGCGTATCGGTGGATGAAAACTTGCCATGGCGGTACTCCTGCTGGGTCGTGGTGGGCGGTCGCGGCGACAGTTCAATCCCGCACGCGGCGGCTCAGGTCCTGGTAGGCATCGATGCGCCGATCGCGCAGGAATGGCCACATGCGCCGCACCTGTTCGGCGTGTGTCAGATCAAGCGTGGCGCTGAGCACCGCCGGGCCGTCGCCGGGCGCCTGGGCCAGTATTTCGCCCTGCGGGCCGGCGATGAAGCTGTTGCCCCAGAACGCGCTGCCGGCGGGCGGGCCACCCGGCATGTGCTCGACCCCGACGCGGTTACAGGTAAGCAGCGGCAGGCCGTTGGCGATGGCATGCGAGCGCTGGACGGTGATCCAGGCCTCGCGTTGCCGCGCCTGTTCATCGGGGGAGTCAGTCGGATCCCAGCCAATGGCGGTGGGGTACAGCAGCAGGTCGGCGCCGGCCAGCGCCATCAGGCGCGCCGCCTCCGGGTACCACTGATCCCAGCACACCAGCACGCCCAGGCGGCCGACTGAGGTATCGATAGGCGCGAACGGGCCGTCGCCGGGGGTGAAGTAGAACTTTTCCAGATACCCGGGATCGTCCGGGATGTGCATCTTGCGGTAGCGGCCGGCCAGCGTGCCGTCGCGTTCCAGCACCACGGCGGTGTTGTGGTACACGCCGGCCAGGCGCCGCTCGAACAGGG
>CAZZHF010000397.1:0-2132 GCA_964653545.1 uncultured Gammaproteobacteria bacterium
CCAGGACGGATTTATTCAGCGTTTTCTGACGGAGGCCCGGAAACGCGCTGTTTGGCATGGCAAGCTTATTGCTAACTATTTACCTACTGGCACTTTGCACGACCAAGCTTGGCTAACGCTCCCATGGAACCATCGCGCCTGCGCGTCATGCTCGTCGATGACGATGTCGAACGGCGCGCACTCGTCGCGACGGCCCTGACGGATGCCGGGTTGGACGTCGCGGCGCAGCTTGGCACTGCCCACGGCCTGCTGCACGCGGTTACGCACCACGCGCCCGATGTCATCATCATCGACATTGAGTCGCCCGACCGGGACATTCTTGAATCCATGCGCTGCCTGTCTCGCGACAACCCGCACCCGGTGGTGATGTTTGCCACCCAGTCCGATAGCGACACCATTCGCCTGGCGGTGGAAGCGGGGGTCAGCGCCTACGTGGTCGACGGGCTCACGCCCGGCCGGGTACGCGCGGTGGTGGACGTGGCCATCGCCCGGTTTCGCCAGCATGCCTCTTTGCAACGCGAGCTGGACCAGGCTCGCACTAGCTTGGTGCAGCGCAAGGTCGTCGATCGCGCCAAGGGCCTGTTAATGGAGCGTGGCCGGCGCACCGAAGATGACGCTTACCACGCGCTGCGCAAGCTGGCCATGGACCAGAACAAGACCATGGCCGAGGTAGCCCAGGGCGTCATCGACACAGCGCAGTTATTCAAATGACCTCGACCCCGCACGCACCGGAACTGTCGCAGCTGCGACTGGGCTATATCCCGCTGACCGACGCTGCGCCGCTGGTGGTGGCGCGCGAGTGCGGCTACTTCGAGCGGCACGGGCTTGAGGTCAACCTGGCGCGGCAGTCGTCGTGGGCCACGCTGCGCGACAAGCTGGCGATCGGACAGATTGACGGCGCGCATCTGCTGGCGCCGATGGCGCTTGCCTGCAGCGTCGGTGTGGAAGGCGTCGGACAGGCTCTGGTGACGGCGCTCAGCATGGGTCTGAACGGCAATGCCATCACCGTGGCCGACTGGCTGTACCGGGAAATGCAAGAGGCCGCTCGCGGTCAGCCAGTCACCGCCGCGTCGCTGGCGGGCGTCGTGTCACGGCGTCGCGCGGCAGGGACTGAACCGCTGACTTTTGCCAGCGTGTACCCGGTGTCCAACCATACCTATCAGCTTCGTTACTGGCTGACGGCGGGGGGGATCGACCCGGACCGGGATATCAGGCTGGTGGTCGCGCCGCCGCCCCAGATGGTGCAGCGCCTGCGCGCCGGCAGCATCGATGGCTACTGTGTCGGCGCGCCGTGGAACACGCTGGCGGTGCAGCAGGGTGTCGGGCGCATCGTCAGCACCGGTTACGAGGTGTGGAACAACGCGCCGGAGAAAGTGCTGGCGGTTGGCGCCGGCTGGGCGCAGCGGTACCCGGCTACGCATGCGGCGCTGGTATGCGCCATCGTCGAGGCGGCGCAGTGGCTGGATGAAAGCCCGCAGCACCGGCTGCAGGCGGCCGAGTTGCTGGCAAGAGAGACTTACCTCGATCTGCCGGTCGAGGCCGTCGCAGGTTCGCTGCTGGGGCGTCTGCCGACGGATGCAAGCGGCACCACGCGCGAGCTGCCGGACTTCCACGTGTTTTACCGTTATGCGGCGACGTTCCCATGGCGCTCGCATGCCTTGTGGATGCTGGCGCAGATGCAGCGTTGCGGCCAGTTACCGCGGAACACCGCGCTGTTGGCGGTAGCCCAGCGCGTGTACCGGCCTGACCTGTATCGTCTGGCGGTGGTGCGGCTGGGTATCCCGGTGCCGGCGACTGACCACAAGACCGAGGGCCATCACGGCGCCGGGTGGGTGCTGGGCGCGGGCGCCAACCGAGTGCCGATGGGCGCCGATCGCTTCATCGATGGCGCCCTGTTTGACCCACTGATATACGGATCGGAAATGCCTATTGCCAGCGCGGTGCAGCTGGGAGGCGCGAGCAGATTCTAGGCAAGGTGTGAGCCCGCCGGGCATGCCCGGCGGTATTCAGGGAAAAACTGTTCCAACGGCGGGACAGGCAGCGTTCGCCAACGTCGGCGAGCCGAACAGTAGCCGCTCCGGCGATCCGGGGCCCTGTGCGTGCGAAGCGACGACTATGGACGAACGAATTCA
>CAZZHF010000398.1:0-2124 GCA_964653545.1 uncultured Gammaproteobacteria bacterium
ACATCCCGATCATCCATTTCTCGGTCGACTGGTGGAACACGCTGCACCAGCCGGCCTCGCTGACCCGCATGGACGGGCCAGCCATCCACCCGGCCATGCTGACACCGCTGCTGCTGATGATCGGCGGCTTCACGGTGTACTTCGTGGCGGTACTGTTGCAGCGCCTGCGCTGCGAAATCCTGGAGCGCGAACAGCAGGCGCGCTGGCTGACGGAGCTGGACGCACCATGAGCGAATTTCTGGCCATGGGTGGCTACGCGGTTTATGTGTGGCCGTGCTACACGCTGGCCGCGCTGGTGCTGGGCCTGAACGCCTGGCTGCCGTGGCGTCGCCACCGTCGTTTGCTGCGCGCCCGCCAGAACCAAAACCAACCATGAAAACCCGTCACAAACGCCTGACCTTCATCTCGCTGGCCGTGGTCGCGCTGGTGGCCGCCGTGCTGCTGGTGATGAATGCCTTTCGCGACAACCTGGTGTTCTTTTTCAGCCCCAGCGAGGTCGCCGCCGGCAAGGCACCGGCCAACGGCACCTTTCGCATGGGCGGTCTGGTGGCGACCGGTTCAGTACAGAAAGGACCAGCGCCGCTGGAGCTGCGCTTCACTGTCACGGATATGGCCAAGGAAATGCGCGTGCACTACATCGGCTCGCTGCCGGACCTGTTCCGCGAGGGCCAGGGCGTGGTGGCCGAAGGCCGCCTTGGACCGGATGGTGAGTTCCAGGCCAAGACCATTCTGGCCAAGCACGACGAGAACTACATGCCGCCCGAGGTTGCCCAGGCGCTGAAAAAGTCCGGCGCCGCCCATCCCGGGCCAAAACCGTGACAGCGTTTGCGCCGGGTGTGCTGCCGCCCGAATGGGCGCCGCAGGCGGCCGTCGTCCTGACCTGGCCACACACCCAGTCGGACTGGGCCGAGACCCTGAATGACACAGAGTCCGAATTCGCCGGCTTCGCCGCAGCCATCGCCCAGCGTGAACCCCTGATCGTCGCCTGCCACGACGAAGACCACCGCCGCCATGTCGCCGAGCGCCTGGCCCATGCCGGCCTGCCGCAGGCGCGCCTGACGCTGGCGATTGCGCCCTCCAACGACGTGTGGGTACGCGATCACGGTCCGTTGACCGTGCTGCGCGGCGGCCGGCGGGTAGCGCTCGACTTTGGCTTCAACGGCTGGGGCGGCAAATACCGCGCCGAGCTCGACGATGCCGTGACCCGCACGCTGGCCGACCAGGACGCGCTGGCCAATATCGAGATCGAATCCCTGCCCTGGGTACTGGAAGGCGGCAACATCGAGGTCGACGGCGAAGGCACCCTGCTCGCCACCCGCCCCTGCCTGATGAGCGCGACGCGCAACGACCCGGCCGCCGCGCGGGCGCTGCTGGCGGCGCTGCCGACGCTGCTGGGTGTCACGCGCCTGCTGTGGGTGGATCGCGGCGACGTGCTGGGCGACGACACCGACGGCCACATCGACACCCTGGTGAGGTTCTGCGATCCGCACACGCTGGCTTATACCTGCGCCGATCCGGCCGACCCCGAACAGCACGCAGCGCTGGATGGCCTGGAGGAACAGCTAAAGGCCCTACGCCAGGCGGATGGCCGTCCCTATCAGCTGGTACCGCTGCCGGTGCCCTCACCACTGCATGACGACGACGGCCGCCGCCTGCCCGCCAACTACGCCAACTTCCTCATCATCAACGGCGCCGTGCTGGTGCCGACCTACGACGACCCACACGACGCACTGGCCCTGGATCGTCTGGCAGGCTGTTTTGCGGGCCGTACCGTGGTGCCGGTGTCGGCGCCAGCATGCAGATTCCAGCCGCGCCATGAGCGCCCGCACGCTTACCGTCGCCTGCGTGCAGCACGCCTGCGGCGCCGATGCGCACGCCAATTTCGCGGCCAGCGCGGCCGGCGTGCGACACGCCGCCGCAGCCGGTGCGCAACTGATACTGCTGCAGGAACTGCACCAGTCCGTTTACTTCTGTCAGGTGGAAGACCCGGCCCTGTGCGATCTGGCCGAGCCCATCCCCGGCCCCGGCAGCGAGCGGCTCGGTGCGTTGGCCCTGGAGCTGGACGTGGTCATCGTCGGCTCCCTGTTCGAGCGGCGCCTGGCCGGCGTGTACCACAACACCGCC
>CAZZHF010000399.1:0-2076 GCA_964653545.1 uncultured Gammaproteobacteria bacterium
TTAAGGAAGCGCTGAATAAATCCATCCTGGCTTTCTCAGCGCCCGCCATCGGAAAAGCGTGGTTTTCCGATGGCTCACAAAATCAGTGGCTTACAGCCACCGATTTTGGCAGCGCATCCTTGCGCTGCGGGAAACACTGAATACTTCACCGTTTCCTCCGGGAAGCTTGACGCTAACGCCAGCGCGGCAAGTATCTTCATATTGGCCGCAAATACCAGAGGCAGCTTCAACAGGGGCCGCCCGGCGGTCGGTTTCAAGACTCCACTTCCAGGCCCCGCACACGCGCAAACCCGCGTGGCAATGGCTTGCCACGCGCGGCGCGGCTGGCGCCGTAGGCGTCAAGGTCGCTGCCTTTGAGTGTGAGATGACGGGCGCCTGCGACGACCTTGAGCGCCGCTCCGGCCGGCACTGCGGCCACGGCGAGCAGCTTTTCCTCGCCGCTGGCGACGAGCTTGCTGGGGATGCCAATCAACTTCACGCCCTTGCCGCGCGGCATCTCGGGGAGCTCGCTGGCCGCAAATACCACCAGGCGTCCGGTGCTGCTGACACAAGCCAGGCGTAAGCCATCGCTGCCATCCAGTCGCAGCGGTGCCAGCGGCACGGCGCCCGGCGGCAGGCTGAGCAGGGCTTTGCCCGCGCGCTGGCGCGAGATCAGCGATTCGAGCGGGGTCACAAAACCGTAGCCGGCGTCGCTGGCGAGCAGGACGCGCTCGTCCGGCTCGCCCAGCAGCACGTGCAACAAGCGCGCGCCTTCCTCCAGCGTCAGGCGGCCGGACAGGGGCTCGCCGTGGCCACGTGCCGTGGGCAGGCTGCTCGCCGGTAGCGCATAGGCACGGCCGTTGGAGTCCAGGAACACCGTTTGCTGATTGCTGCGACCGCGGGCCGCCGCCAGGTAGCTGTCACCAGAGCGGTAACCGAGTCCCTGGGCGTCGATGTCGTGGCTCTTGGCCAGGCGTACCCAGCCGTGTGCGGACAGCACCACGGTCACCGGCTCGCTGGGGGTGATGTCGGCCTCGGCCAGCGCCCGGGCGGCACCGCGCTGTACCAGCAGACAGCGCCGCGGGTCGTCGTAAAGCTTGCCATCGGCGCGGATCTCGTCGCCAACCAGGGCCCGCAACCGCTCGTCCGAACCCAGAACGTCCTGCAACTCCTGGCGCTCGGCGGCCAGCGCATCGCGCTCGCCGGTGATGCGGGTTTCTTCCAGCCGCGCCAGGTGACGCAGCTTGATCTCCAGGATCGCCTCGGCCTGGATGTCGCTCAGCGCGAAGCGCTCCATCAGCGCCGCCTTGGGGTGATCCTCGTTGCGGATGATGGCGATGACTTCATCGATGTTGAGGAAGGCAATCAGCAGGCCTTCCAGGATGTGCAGGCGGTCCTGCACCCGCTGCAGGCGATGCGCCAGGCGCCGGCGTACGGTGACGATACGGAACTCCAGCCATTCGGCGAGCAGTTCCCGCAGGCCGCGAACCCCTGGCCGGCCGTTCAGGCCGATGCAGTTGATGTTCACGCGGTAGCTTTTTTCGAGCTCGGTGGTGGCGAACAGATGCCCCATCAGCGCTTCGACGTCGATGCGCTTGGAACGCGGCACCAGCACCAGGCGGGTCGGGCTTTCGTGGTCGGACTCGTCGCGCAGGTCCTCCAGCCAGGGCAGCTTCTTGGCCTGCATCTGGGCGGCAATCTGCTCCAGCACCCGCGCGCCCGACACCTGGTACGGCAGCACGGTGATGATGATGTCGCCGTCCTCCACCTCGTAACGGGCCCGCGCCCGCACGCTGCCATTGCCGCTGCGGTACATGGCCAGCAGCTCTTCGCGCGGGGTGATGATGTCGCAGCCAGTCGGAAAATCCGGGGCCGGCAGCAGCCGGCACAGCGCCTCCAACGTGGCGTCCGGGTGCTTGAGCAGGTGCAGCACGGCGGCCACCACCTCGCGCACGTTGTGCGGCGGGATGTCGGTGGACATGCCCACCGCGATGCCGTGGCCGCCATTTAGCAGCAGATGTGGCAGGCGCGCCGGCATCAGGGCGGGTTCTTCCAGCGTGCCGTCGAAATTGGGCGCGAAGTCCACCGTGCCCAGGC
>CAZZHF010000400.1:0-2073 GCA_964653545.1 uncultured Gammaproteobacteria bacterium
ACTCGTGCATGGCCATGTTGGCCTCGATGGTGCCGTGCATGCCGAGCATGCCAAGAAACTGCCGATCATCCGCCGGGTAGGCACCCAGGCCCATCAAGGTGTTGGTGATCGGAAAGCCCAGCCGCTGCGTGAGCTGTCTCAGCTGCGCCGAACCCTTGCCCAGGATCACGCCGCCCCCGGTGTAGATCATCGGGCGCCTGGCCTTGACCAGTAACTGTGCCGCCTTGCGAACCTGCCCCGGGTGGCCTTTCTCCACGGGGTTGTAGGAGCGCATCTCGACCTGGGCTGGGTAGACGTAACGTGTGCGGTTGGCGGTCACGTCCTTGGGCACATCGACAACCACCGGGCCGGGTCGGCCGGTGGTGGCGATATGGAACGCCTTGCGCAGGGTGAGTGCAAGATCGGCGACGTCCTTGACCAGGAAGTTGTGCTTCACGCACGGCCGGGTGATGCCGACCGTGTCGGCTTCCTGGAAAGCGTCGTTGCCGATCAGGTGGGTCGCCACCTGGCCGGTGATGACCACCATCGGTATCGAGTCCATGTAGGCGGTGGCAATGCCGGTTACGGCATTGGTCGCGCCCGGGCCGGAGGTGACCAGCACCACGCCCGGCTGGCCGGTGGCGCGGGCATAGCCGTCCGCGGCGTGAGTCGCGGCCTGCTCGTGGCGCACCAGGATATGCTCGACCTGCTGCTGACCGTACAGGGCATCGTAGATGTGCAGCACCGCGCCGCCCGGGTAGCCGAACACAAACTGCACGCCCTGATCGCGCAGGAAACGGACAATGATCTCAGCGCCGGTGAGTTCCACGTGCCCTCCGGTTCAGATGCGCTGTGGGGTGGGATACGGACGCAGCGTCCGAAAAAAGGTCGGCGAGGATAGCAGATTCGGCCGCTATGCTGGCTATTGGGTAGCGCGTTGTTGGCAATCCAGGGCCGCTGCTAGAATCGCACGCTCCGCGGCACACCGAAGCGCGGCTCGAGACCCGCCAGAACCCATCGACGAGGGATCTGGCGCGCACCGCCATTCAGGCCCTGACACTCAGGGAATCCTGAACAAACCGACAACAGGAACCGCGATGGCCGACTGCATCAAACTAGAAATCGAAGGGCAGATCCACGAGTTTCCGGTGATGACCGGCTCGGAGGGCGAAAAAGCCATCGATATCAGCGACCTGCGCGCGCGGACCGGGTACATCACAATGGATCCGGCGTATATGAACACCGGTGCGACCACCAGCGCCATCACCTTTCTGGACGGTGAGCAGGGCATCCTGCGCTACCGCGGCATTCCGATTGAACAGTTGGCCGAGAACTCGTCGTTCACCGAAACGGCGCACTTGCTGATTTACGGCCATCTGCCAAACCAGGCCGAACTGCTGGCGTTTCGTGCCCAGGTGAGCCGTCACTCCATGATCCACGAGGGTTTGAAGGAGCTGATCGACCGCTTCCCGCCTGGGGCGCACCCGATGGCCATCCTGTCGTCGGCGGTGTGTGCCATGTCCGCCTACTACCCGGAGCTGGCCAAGATGGACCAGACACCGGACGAGGTGGAGCTTTCGATCGTGCGTCTGTTCGCCAAGATCACCACCATCGCGGCGTATGCCTACAAGCAATCCATTGGTCACCCATTGCTGTATCCGGACAACAGCCTGGGTTACTGCGCCAATTTCCTGCGCATGATGTTCGGGGTGCCGTGCGAGCCTTACGTGGTGGATGAGGATCTGGTCAAGGCCCTGAAGGTTCTGCTCATCCTGCATGCCGACCACGAGCAGAATTGTTCCACCTCCACTGTGCGCCTGGTGGGTTCCTCGCGCGCCAACCTGTTCGCGGCCGTATCGGCCGGAATCCTGGCGCTGTGGGGGCCGCTGCACGGCGGCGCCAATCAGGAAGTGCTGGAAATGCTGGAAGAAATCCAGCGTGACGGTGGCGATGTGCAGAAGTTCGTCCTCAAGGCCAAGGATCCGAACGACGCATTCCGCCTGATGGGCTTTGGCCACCGCGTCTACAAGAACTACGACCCGCGCGCCACCATCATCAAGCGCACCGCCGACACGGTGCTCGCCAAGCTTGGCA
>CAZZHF010000401.1:0-2067 GCA_964653545.1 uncultured Gammaproteobacteria bacterium
GTCAAGACCATGTCCAACACGCCGCAACCGATCGTATCCATGATCAACGGCCACGCCATGGGCCTGGGCGCCACCATCGGATTGTTTGCGGACGTGAGCTTCATGGACGAGACGGCAAAGATTGCGGACCCGCATGTGTCGATCGGCGTGGTTGCCGGCGACGGTGGCGCCGTGATCTGGCCGTTACTGATTGGCCCCAACCGGGCCAAGGAGTTCCTGATGACGGGCGATGCCATGTCTGGCGCTCAGGCGGCTTCCATCGGCCTGGTCAACCATGCCGTACCGGCGGCGGAATTGCAGGACCGTGCCTACGCGTTCGCCCGCAAGCTGGCCACCGGCCCGCAGCTGGCCATACAGCTGACCAAGCGTTCGGTGAACCTGTTTGTCGGTCAGGTCATCGAACAGGTGCTGACCGCGTCGCTGGCCATGGAAGGGTTGACCTTTGCCAGCGCCGACCACCGCGAGGCCTTGCGCGCGTTCTTCGCCAAGGAAAAGCCCAAGTTCCAGTAAAGCGCCGTTCAGGCCCCCTACCGCACGATTGAGGACCGCCATGGAAACCCTGACTTACACCGTTGATGGAGCTGTCGGCACGCTAACCCTGAATCGACCGGAAGTACGCAACGCCATGAACGGGCGAATGCTGGAGGAGCTTCGCCAGACCTTGGAGGCGGTGAACCTGGACACTGCCGTGCGGGTGCTGGTACTGCGCGGGTCCGGGCCGGTATTTTGCGCCGGGGGCGATCTGCGCGATCTTTTTACGGACACGCACCCGGTGGGCATCCGCAACCTGCTCAGCCACCGCATCCGGCCGCTGTCGCGTGCTCTGATCCTGCTGGACAAGCCGGTGGTGTGCGCGCTGCATGGCGCAGTCGCGGGAGCGGGTTTGGTACTGACGCTGGGAGCGGACTTCGTTATCGCCAGCGAGGAAGCCAGTTTCGTCACGGCATTTGGCAAGATCGGTGCCATTCCGGACGCCGGCGTGATGTGGCTGTTGGCCCAACACGTCGGTCTGATGCGCGCCAAGGACATCGTCATGCGAGCGCGTACGCTCACTGCGGCGCAGGCGCTGGAACTGGGCATCTATACCGAAGTGGTGCCCAAATCGGGCTTCGAGGACGTGCTCGAGGGCCTGGTCGCCGAGCTGGCCGATGGCCCGACCCTGGCCATGGCGTTTGCCAAGCACGCCCTGCGCGACGCGCTGCGCATGCCGTTCGACGCCTTCATGGACCTTGAGGCCGCCGGCCAGGGCTTGATGCACGCTTCGCATGATCACAAGGAGGGCGTGCAAGCCTTCCTCGAAAAACGCCAACCGCGTTTTACCGGTAACTGACACCCATGAACATTCAGTGGTGGGAAGACTACGACGCCGACTGGACACTCGCGACCGGCCGGCGCACGGTAACCGAGTACGACATCCTGAGCTTCGTCACCCTGGTCGGCATGAACGAGGCGCTGTTCATGGACGCCGAGTACATCGCCAAGGACACGCCGTTTGGTCGGCGCATCGCGCCCGGCGCGCTGGTGTTCAGCTACGCCGAGGGGCTGGTGATCCAGACCGGCCACCTGCACGGCAGCGCCATTGCCTTTCTGGGCTCCGAAATGAAAATGCAGGGCCCTGTGTACCTGGGCGACACCATCCAGGTGAACGTCACGCTGGCCGAGCGGCGCGAGACCTCCAAACCCGACCGCGGCCTGGTCACCACCCGCAACCGGGTCACGAACCAGTCCGGCCAAGCGGTGCTTGAATACCTGGCCACGCGCATGCTGCGCCGCCGGCCGCGCTGACACGGCCCCTCCCCCACCTGCTTAGGGATTCCGCCATGAGCCACGCTTTCAACACGTCCGAGATTGATCAGCTGGAACACCGTGCGGGCGAAACCCTGTACGGCGACGGCGCGCTGGTGGTGCTCAAGGGGCTGCTCGAAGCCGGCATCAGCTATTTTGGCGGCTATCCGGGCGCGCCGACCGCCAACCTGATCGACGCGGCCGCCGACGCTTACGAGCCAGTGCTCAAGAAATACGGCGTGTATGTGGAGTCGTCGGCCAACGAGATGTCGGCCGCCGCCA
>CAZZHF010000402.1:0-2065 GCA_964653545.1 uncultured Gammaproteobacteria bacterium
GGCAAACGACAGCAGCATCCCCGTCAGCGCTCCCAGCATGCCCAGCAGTGAATATCGTCATCACCGCCGGGTGGGGGCTCGGCGTGGCGCTGGCGGTCTATTGCGTCAATGCCTTCAGCGGAGCGCACCTGAACCCGGCGGTAACGATCGGGCTGGCGACCATCGGCAAGTTCGCCTGGGCCAGCGTGCCGGCGTACGTGTTCGCCCAGCTGATCGGCGCCTTCCTGGGTGCCATCGTGGTGTGGCTCGCATATCTGCCGCACTGGAAGGCAACCGAGGACAAGGGCGCCAAGCTCGCCGTCTTTTGCACGGGGCCGGCCATTCGCCAGCCGGGCGCAAACCTGGTGACCGAGATCATCGGCACCGCGTTGCTGGTGCTCGGGGTGCTCGCGGTGCTATCGCCCGCGAACCTGGTTCCCAATTCCGGATTCGACACCGGATTCGCGCCGTTCCTGGTCGGCATCCTGGTGTGGTCGCTCGGGCTTTCTCTGGGTGGTCCCACCGGATACGCGATCAATCCCGCCCGCGACCTCGGGCCCCGGCTGGCGCACTTCCTTCTCCCCATTCCGCGCAAAGGCGATTCGGACTGGGGGTATGCCTGGGTGCCAGTCGTCGGGCCCATCATCGGCGGGATCATCGGCGCCATGATCTACCAACTCGCCTGGAGCACCAACGCTTGATTGACTTATGAAATACGTCCTCGCGCTCGATCAAGGTACAACCAGCTCGCGCGCCATACTTTTTGACGGTTCCGGCAACATCGTCGCCTCGGCGCAAAGGGAGTTTCGGCAGATATTCCCGAACCCTGGCTGGGTTGAGCACGACGCGGGGGAGATTTGGGCAACGCAGCTCGGCGTCGCTTCTCAAGTCCTGCAGAAGGCCGGCCTCACCGCGGACGATGTTGCGGCCATCGGCATCACCAACCAACGCGAGACAGTCGTCGTTTGGGATCGCGACACCGGCAAGCCGATCGCCAACGCCATCGTCTGGCAGGATCGCCGCACGGCCGAAGTGTGCGATCGCCTGAAAGCGCGCAAGCTCGCGCCCATGATCCGCAAGAAGACCGGCCTGATCATCGACGCCTATTTTTCCGCCACCAAACTGCAGTGGCTGCTGAAACACATCCCTGACGCGGCCGCGCGGGCGAAGGCCGGCAAGTTCGCGTTTGGCACCATCGACTCATGGCTCGTGTGGAACCTCACCGGCGGGCGCAAGCACGTGACCGACGTCAGCAACGCTGCCCGTACCATGCTCTTCAACATCCACACCGGTGAATGGGATGCGGAGCTGCTCAAGTTGTTCGGCATCCCGCGTTCGTTGCTGCCCGAGGTTTGTTCGTCCAGCGAAGTCTATGGCGAGACCACGTTGTTGGGCCGGGCGATTCCGATCGCCGGCATGGCGGGCGACCAACAGGCCGCGCTCTTTGGCCAGGCCTGCACGAAGTCGGGACTCGTGAAGAACACCTACGGCACCGGCTGTTTCATGGTCATGCACACCGGCAGCAAGCCGATCGTGTCGAAGAACAACCTGCTGACGACCATCGCGTGGCGCATCGGCAACCGCACCGAGTACGCGCTTGAAGGCAGCATCTTCATCGCGGGCGCCGTGGTGCAATGGCTGCGCGACGGCCTGGGCATCATTCAGTCATCGGAGGAAATCGAATCGCTCGCGGCGCAGGCGCCCGACAACGGCGGTGTTTACCTCGTGCCCGCCTTCGCCGGTCTGGGCGCGCCGCACTGGGACCCGTATGCGCGCGGTCTGTTGATTGGTCTGACGCGTGGCACCAATCGCAGCCACATCGCGCGGGCGGCGCTGGAAGGCATCGCGTTTCAGGTCGCCGACGTCCTGCTAGCCATGCAGCGCGACGCGAAGGTCCGTCTCAAGGAACTCCGGGTGGACGGCGGCGCGTGCGTCAACAACCTGCTCATGCAATTCCAGGCCGACCTCCTCGGCGTGCCGGTCGTGCGACCCAAGGTGGCGGAAACCACCGCGCTCGGCGCTGCTTATCTGGCCGGGCTGGCCGTGGGTTATTGGAAGGATCAAAAGGAAATCGCCGACCAATGGC
>CAZZHF010000403.1:0-2065 GCA_964653545.1 uncultured Gammaproteobacteria bacterium
CGAGCCGGCGCCCGCCCGGCGAAGCAGCCTCCAGTTAGCCAGCTACCAGGCGCCGCAGGAAGGCATAGAGTCGGTCATGTGCGACCTGTTCGGGCGCGTGCTTGGCCTTGAGCGAGTGGGCGTAAGCGACGACTTCTTTGCGCTTGGCGGGCACTCCCTTCTCGGGCTGTCCCTCCTGAACCAGCTGCACCACGCCTTCGCCATCAGGTTATCGCTGACGACCCTGCTGGGCAACGCCACGGCCGGCAAGCTGGCAGGGGTGGTGGAGGATGAGCTGCTCAGGGAGATTGCCACGTCCTCAGAAAGCGGCGACACTGGCGAGGCTGCCGCATGACGGCCCAAGGCCAAACCGCGCGGACTCCGGAAGTGCTTGCAAAGCTGCAGGCACGCGTGGCCGAAGCTGCCCGGCGGGTGCAGGCATCACAGCTGCCGACGCTTGCGCCACCGGCGCAACGGCCGCGACATACCGGCCCGTTTGCGCTCACCGAGGTGCAGCAGGCCTACCTAGTCGGCCGCCTGGATGACGTGGATCTGGGCGGGTTCGGGTGCCATTCCTACGCAGAGTTTGACGCCGAGGATTTCGACGTACGGGCATTCGAGGATGCACTGCGTTCGCTGGTACTGCGCCATGGCATGCTCAGGGCCGTCGTGGTAGGCGGCGGCCAACAGGAAATTCTTGAAGAAGTTCCGCCAATCATGCTCGTGCGCGAAGACCTCTCGGGCATGCGACCAGACGCGGTGCAGGAACGGTTGGGCGCGATCCGCAGCGAGATGTCGCACCGGCGCTTTGACCTGTCCTGCTGGCCGTGGTTCGAATTCCGGGTGACGTGGCTGCCGGATGGAAAGGCCCGCCTTCACGCCAGCATCGACGTGATGATGGTGGATGGCTCCAGCGTGCGACTGATGTTTGCCGAGTTGGGGACGCTGTACAGGGGCAACGCCATCGAAGCGCCAGCCCCCGCCCTGAGCTTCGCTGACTACCTGTCCATGCGCGATGCAGCGCGCACGCCGGACCGCCTTGGTCGGGCCGCTTTGTACTGGCAGGAATGGCTGCGTGACATGCCGGCCCCGCCCGAAATGCCTCTCGCACATGCGCCGGTGCAGTCCCCGAGGTTTTCGCGCCGGGCTCTGCGTCTGGAGGCAGCTGACTGGTCATGTATCCAGGACTGTGCCAGGCGGCTCGCAGTTCCAGCAGTGTCCCTGCTGATCGCAGCCTATGCGGAAGCGCTGTTTCGCTGGAGCGCCAGCGAGCGCTTCTGTTTGAACCTGACGATGTACGACCGCCAGCAGGTACATCCCGATGTGCACCGCCTCATCGGCAATTTCACTACTGTCGTGCTGCTGGGCGTGGCGCCGGGAGGCTGGTCCGACGCCCATGATGCCGCACGGCAGGTGCACAGGGCATTGTGGGAGGCCATGGACCACGCCGATGTGAGCGGAATCGAAGTGTTGCGCCGCGCGGCGCAGGGTGCGACTGGCGGGGCCTCGTTCGTCCCGCGCGCGCCGGTCGTGTTCACCAGCATGGTCGGAACCGGAGGACCGGATGCTCGCTCAATGCACGGGCTGCGGGAGATCTATGGCGTGTCCCAGACCCCGCAGGTCCTGCTTGACTGCCAGGCATATGAAGACGGCCAGGCCCTGTGCATTGCTTGGGACGCCCGGGACGACCTTTTCCCGCAAGGGGTGCTCGGCGGCATGTTTTCGACGTTCGAGGCCCTGCTGCGGCAAACCTGGCGTGACGCCGACACCACCGGACGCTGGGCCCCAGCCGCCCCGAGCCCGCAAGCGTTTACCGCCGATGATGCGGTCTCCGGGACGCTTCATGCCGGTTTTATGGGCATGGCTAGGTCGCAACCCGGCGCAAGGGCCGTACAGCATAACGGGCAGGTCATCAGTTACGGCGAACTGCTCCAGCGCGCTGAGGCTGTGGCCTTGCACCTTCAGGGTCACGATTCTCCGGTCATCGGCATCATGTTGCCCAAAGGCATCGAACAGGTGGTTGCGGTGTTGGGGATCGTCATAGCCGGCCGCGCCTACCTGCCACTGTCAACCGACCTGCCCGTCC
>CAZZHF010000404.1:0-2062 GCA_964653545.1 uncultured Gammaproteobacteria bacterium
CCGCACCAACCGCGAGCTGTTCGCCGAGCACTACGACATCATCCGCCGCGCCTGGGGCGAGTCGCTGTTCCGGCACGAGGGCGCGCACTGGCAGTTGCCGCCGCCCGGCATCCCCTGGAACCACCCGGCCACGCTGGCCATGGCGCCCGGTATGGTCGGCGCCGACGGCATGCTGGACAAGGTCGGCATCGCGCCGATGACGCTGCAGGACCCGGCCACCATCGAGAGCTACATCCCGTTCACGATGAGCACGGCCACCCTGCAATGGGCGGCCAAGAACGAGGTCATCCCGATCCTGTTCACGCCCATCGACGAGCTGGTGCGCGGCTGCATCGACGCCTTTCAGGGCGCCGCGCAGGAGGTCGGGCGCAACCTCGAGTGGGGCCGCGGCCTGGGCCACTTCCGCGAGATCCTGATCGCCGACACGGACGAGGAGGCTGTCGCCCTGATGGAGAACGGCCTGGGCTACGTGTGGCCGCGCTGGCACCACTGGTTCGGCTTCAACGAGGCGCTGCGCAATCCGGGTGAGCAGGGCGAAATCGCCAACACTGCCGCCACCGTGCGCGAACGTGGCTACTCCCTGTGCGGCTCGGTGGACACCGTCACCCGCCTGCTGGAGACCATGATCAAGACCCTGAACACCAACCTCATCGTGCCGTGGATCTCGGTCGGCCCGATGCCGATCGACGCCCTGCTCAAGAGCAACGATCTGCTGGTGGAAAAGGTGCTGCCGCGGCTGGGCATCGAGCTGGAACGCTTCCAGCCGACGCTGCGGCGGGAGTTCACCGGCAGCCTGTGGCGTGATGCGGCTGACTGAGCGATGACCAAATCCATCGTGGGTTTCTCATCGCACGCCGTCCGAGGTAACTGAAACATGAGCATTCGAACCGGCGCGCAGTTCCTGGCGGGCCTCAGGGACGACCGCGAGGTCTGGTACGACGGCGAGCGGGTCGGCGACGTGACCGCCTTCGAGCCGTTCGCGGCGTCCGTGCAGTCGCTGGCCATGCTGTACGACATGCAGCACGACCCGCAGTACCGCGACATCCTGAGCGTGGACTGCCCGGAGTTTGGCGAGCGCATCGCCCGGCCGTTCCAGATTCCGCGCACACCCGAACAGCTGCACTTGAAGCGCGAGGCTTACCGCATCTGGGCCGAGGCCACCTGCGGCATGATGGGTCGCAGCCCGGATTTCCTGAACGTGATGCTGGCCTCGCTGGCCGCCAAGCGCAGCTTTTTTGCGGAGTTTTCAGAGGAGCGCGCCGATTCGGTAGTCGCCTACTACCGCCACGTGGCCAGAAACGACCTGTTTCTCACTCACGCCCTGCTCGACCCGCAGCTGGACAAGGGCAAGCTGCGCCACCAGCAGGCCGACCCGACCATCACCCTGCACGTGAAGGAGCGCACAAAAGACGGCCTGCTGGTGCACGGCGCCAAGCGCATCGCCACCGCCGCGCCGTACGCGGACGAGCTGCTGGTGTGGCCGTTCCCGCCCACCTTCCAGCCGGGCGAAGAACCCTACGCCAACGTGTTCGCGGTGCCGATGAACACGCCGGGGCTCAAAACGATCTGCCGGCCATCGTTCGCGCATCCGGGCCGGCGCCAGGACTATCCGCTGTCGGCCCAGTTCGACGAGATGGACGCCACGGTGGTGTTCGACAACGTGCTGGTGCCCTGGGAGCGGGTGTTCCTGCACGAGGACATCGGATTACTCAACCGCATGTACCGCGACACGCGCATGCGCGAACTGACCGCCCACCAGACCAACGCGCGCCTCGAGGTGAAGCTCGAGTTCGTCTACGGCCTGCTGGTGCGCATGGCCGAGGCCCAGGGACTCGCCGGTACGCCGCAGACCATGGAACAGCTTGGCGAAGCGGTGGTGAAAGTCGAGACCATCCGCTCGACGACCCGCGCGGCGGAACTGCAGGCCACGATCGACGCCGAGAACGGCGTGATCTACCCCTATCTACCTGCACTGCAGGTCGGGCGCGCACTCGGCCCGGTGTTCTATCCGGAACTCTGCGCGATGCTGCGGCGCATGGGCGGCGGTGGCCTGATCCAGCTG
>CAZZHF010000405.1:0-2048 GCA_964653545.1 uncultured Gammaproteobacteria bacterium
TGGCCGCGCCGATGCGCTCGCCCCAGCGGTTGTCGACGTAGCCGTCGATGCCGGACTCGCCGAGCTGGCCGGTGCCGGGCGAGTCGATGTCCACCGTCACGCCCAGCGGCGTGCGGATGCGGGTCCATAGCACCGGGATGCGCACCGTGCCAGGCCGTACCGAGGCGATGCGGTATTCGCCATCCAGGTGCGAGCCACGTTCGATCAGCAGCACGCGGCCGTCGTCGCTGAAGACGGTGCGCTGGACTTGGCAGCCGACGAGGCCGGACACGGCGCTGATGACTTTGGTCTTCAGGGCGCAGGTGAAGGCCGTGCCCTTGGGCAAGGTCAAGCTGCGGTTGCCCAGCATCGAGGCCGCCACCTTGGGGGTGGCCGAGCCCTGTAGCTGTCCGCCGAAGAGGCCGCCCCCGGCGGCAGGCCCAGCAAGTGCTGCAGGGCTTGCCATCGGCGACCCGCCCAGAAGGGCTCCTGACGGCATCTGCCCGGTGGCCTGGCCGGTCGCCTGCGCTGCTGTCTTCGTCAAGTTTTCGAGCAGACCCTGAAGCTGTCGCTGGTAACCCTGGAGATTGCGGGATGTCGCGGCAAGCGGGTCGTTGGGATCGGCGGGCTCGGGCTCTGGCATCGCTCCGGCCGGCTGCGCCGACGAATCGGCCCTGCGCATGGAGACACCCTGCGGAGGAGTGGCCCCTGGCCGCGTGGTCACCAGCAGGATGGGGGCGTCCTCAGGAGGGGCCACTTTTTGGCCACCCGATGCGGGTGCACCCGATCCGGTGCGCCGGACACCGATGGGCTCTGCCACTTCGTCGGCCGTGGGCGTCAAGGCCGGGATACGCGGCGCCGTGGTCACAGCAGCAGTCGCGGCGGGCGCTTGCGGCATTTCCAGCTTTCGCGGTTCAGAGGTGGCGGCTGTGGGCTTGTCCTTCATCAGCTTCGACCCCGCCTCGTCGGCGCTCTTGCCGCTGGCCGAGAAGCGCTGGATCGCAAAGGCAGCGACCGCGACCAGGGAGCCGATGAGCAGGACCACGGCCAGCAGACCCTTCGTCGACACCGCCATGCGCTGCCGGGTTGCGACGTTGGGGATCCCTGGCTCGCCGGGCAGCGGCGAGATCGTGTTGCCGTCTGCCTCTGGTTCGGGGCCCACGTTGGGCTCACGGTCGCGCGACTCGTGCGGGTCGTGCGTCATGGTGTGCCTCGCTTGTGCGCTTCGTTGGCCGAGCTATCGGCACGGAGGACCCGCTGCACGCCCGGCACCGTGGTCCCGTCGCCCGGCGGTTTACCGTCCAGATCGAAGGCCTCATTCCACAGACCGACAACGGCTGAGCCGGCGCGCAGCGTCAGCCGCCGGCTGACGCGGTCCACCACAAGCAGGTCTTCTTCCATGCGGGCATTGACCAGCGTCTCGCTGCCGTCACCCAGCACATGGAACACGGCCGGGATTTCTCGGTTGCCTGGGAACCGCAGGTAGGTGAAGCGCCCGTCGTCGAAGACCAGCGTCGGCACGATGTCCTGCGAGCCGGCGCCTTCGGCCACCGAATACTGGGTGTTCATCACCTGCGGCTTGGCTTGCAGGCGCTCGTCGACAACTTGCTGTGGCGGCGGAGGCGGTGGAATGGCTGGCAGCGCGACGAGAGGCGCGGTATCGCGAAGCGCGAGGCGGGCGGCAGGTACCGCGCGTGGCGGCGCCCTGACAACGAGCCGGTACACCGGCGGCTTGGGATCACCATCGGCCAGGACCACGAAGCGAAAGGTGTGCGCGCGCCGGTCGGTGACCACGGCGAGGTTGTTCGCGGCGCTCGCGGAGCTCTTCGCCTTGACGAAGAGGTTCCGGCCGCCGGACTGCGCGGCAACGCACCAGGCGGCGTCTGCCTTCGTGCAGTCGCCACCCAGGCCGGCGGCGACCTCGGTGATCGACTCATCGGGGTCAAGCACCACCAGCGTCACGACGCCTCGCTTGACCGGCACGGTAACCACCGCGCGTGGGTCGTAGACGACCTCGCGGAGGCGCGGATCGGCGGCTTCCGGTGCGGCTGTAGCGGTGCCACACAGCA
>CAZZHF010000406.1:0-2046 GCA_964653545.1 uncultured Gammaproteobacteria bacterium
CGGGAGTTCGAATCTCTCCGGGCGCGCCATTCTCGAGAAAAACCCACCTCCGAGTGGGTTTTTTTGTATTGTCGGCGAACCACGGGGCGCGCATGATGTTGTAGATCAGCTTCAGGCCCGCCTGGGGGTCATCCTCACTGATCTGCGGAAACGGCAGACCGGTGGTGAAGCCGGTAAGCTGCCGTTTGTCGTCGATGCCGGCCTTGCTGCCCTGCGCCTGCGTGGCGGCTATCACCCGTTCGTTGTATTGCATGGGTGTTGGGGCGCGCAGTTCGATGACCATGCCGGCGTCGCGCACTGCCACCCGCACGGGTTCGGGCATCAGATCCGCAATGGCGTGCCCCGCGAAGGTGTCGTCAATTACCGAATCAAGCTTGTCGGCCTTGATCAGCGTGCCGGCCTCAAGTTCCGCAGCGCTGGCAAGCCCTGTAGAGCCGAGGGCCAGCAGCCCGCAAACTGCCAATCTTCCGATTTGGCGGTGGATGAATAGGCTGTCCATAGCGTCTCCTGGTGCGGTCAAACCCGCCCGGTTGCCGTCGCCTGTGCGACGCCCACAACCGATACGGGTTCTCCTCCTCCTGAAGAGCACTCGGGTGAAAACCGTCCGTTGGCGTACGGACGGGTAACAACACGGCAAAGCAGCCTGCATTGACCGGATACGGGGCCTTCCCTGTCCCCGTGGCGGTCGATGCATTCCGGTTGGCGTACCGCGACATCAGTAGCTCGCTAGACGAAAAAACTCAGGTTCGGCTGGCGCACGCTGACCTGGTCGAGCTGTGCCAGGCGCGAGGCCAGGCGCAGCCCGTCCGGCGTTTCCACCAGCAAATCCACGCGCCGGGCCGACACCACGGCCGGCTCCGGCTCGGTCGAGCGCACGCGCAGCACCAGCACGTTGCTGAGCGCCTCGATGCCCTCGTCGGTACGCGCTGCCCGGATGTTGGTCACGAAGTGCCGGGCGATGGTCGGCGGGTTCTCGGCGATGGTGAAGCTCGGTGTGCTCAGCTGGCGCACGCGAATGGCCAGGCTGTCGGCGTCGTCATCGAAGTACGGGGTGCCGCGGCCGTAGTGCCGCGGCCGGGCCGCATCCATGAAGGCCGGCGCCATCACGCGGTAGCGGATCTGCGGCGCCAGCAGCGCCTGCCAGGCCGGCAGATCGCCGCAGCCCAGGCAGTCGGACTCGAGGGTCAGGAACTCGTACACGGCGCGAAATGCTCGGTCGTCGAGGACGCTTCCGTCCGGGTTGGTCTTGCGAAACGCTTGCGAACTCATGACGTTGCTTTCCCTTGCATGGCGCGCTGCCAATGGATGAGCAGCGCGAATTCGGACATTTCGGAATAGGTGGACGGGTAGGCGGTCCCCGGTCCGTGGAAATCGGTCATCGGCTTGTCCCGGTAGTACCGGGCGCCGCGAAAATCGACCGGGTAGCGCACGCCCATGGCGCCGCGGCAGCCGCGGTTGATGGCGGACCAGGTCTCGGCGTCGTCCTGATCGAAGGTGCCTGCCCCGGCAAAAGTGCGCAGGCCCATGCGATACGTCTCGGCCTTGTAGGCTTCCGCGGCTTCCTTTTCGACCAGCAGCCAGTTCCAGACCTCGGTCTGCTGGGCACCGAGCGGCTGCCAGGTACGCAGGTTGCAGAACGGTCGCGGCGGCGATTTACCGTCGAAGCGCACGAAGCTTTCCACCCACGAGGTGTTCGGAAAGGTGGTCATCACCTTGGTCAGACCGCGCGCCAGAAAGCGCTGCTGGTCGGGACTGAGCGTGCGCTGGTACAGCGGCACCAGCTCGGGCGCAAAGCCGGCGTAGTCGGGGGCCTGCGGCGGCAGGGCGATCTGCACGCAGTTGTGGCCGTTGCCGATGACCACCGCCGGGCTGTGCATCGACTGCTCGACGATCGCCTCTTGCGGCACATTGACGGTGAGGTAGGTGATGGGACCGTGCACGGCGGGCACGTGCGGGCCGTCGGCAGCGAAGTTGAGCGCACCCAGTTTCCAGTTGGCCTTGAACACCCAGCGCTGGGGCGGGCCGAGTACTTCCATGCCGGCCGGG
>CAZZHF010000407.1:0-2033 GCA_964653545.1 uncultured Gammaproteobacteria bacterium
GCGCTGGATCATGGTGCCCATTGCGCCATCCAGCAGCAGGATGCGCGATTCGAGTTGCTCAAGCAGTAGGGCGGTGCGGTCGGTCATGGCAGGGTCAGGCGGTCGGTGGGGGCGAAATTGTAACGTGGGCCCTTGGGGGTGACCGCAGCCCGGGCGCACACTCCGGCGCCGGAGTGCCGCGAAGATCACGACGAACCCTGCCCGCTGCGTGCATTTGCGGCCAACCGCGACGCGCCGTTCCCGGGCAAGTGCTGAGTAAATCAGCGGCTCCGAAAGGCATCAAGGCGGTTGGTGGCCCGGGTCAGGGCAGCGACGGTCCGCGACGAAGCCTGGCGCTCAAAGCCCATATCCGGGGTCGGGTCGCCTCAGTGGCGCACGCGCTTGCTTGTGCCGCTGCTCGCGCAAGGGTAATGTGCCGCGCCACTGGTGCCCTGGGGAGGGATCCGCTTTGGACCTGCGCTTTTTGCGTTCTTTTTTTGCCAATCCCATGCGCATGGGCGCCGCCTTTCCCAGTGGGCCGCTGCTGGCGGGCCAGATTACCGACCCCATCGACTTTGCCCGTGCCCGGGTGATCGTGGAACTCGGTCCCGGCACCGGCGCGTTCACCCGTATGTTGGTGCAGCGCGCTCACCCGGCGTGTCGAGTGCTGGCGCTGGAACTGGACCCTGACCTCGCGGTTTACGTCGCGGCGCGCTATCCGCGGGTGGAGGTGATCAACGCCGGCGCGCAGAACCTGGGTGAAGTACTGGCCGAACGCGGTCTGGGCCAGGTCGATGCGGTGGTGTCCGGCCTGCCGTTTGCCAACTTCAGCGCCCACCAGCAGACGTCGGTGGTCGATGCCGTACTCGCCGCGCTGCGCCCCGGCGGGGCGTTTGTGTCGTACAGCTTTGTGCATGCGCAGATGCTGCCCACCAGCTGGCGTTTTCGGCGTGACCTGAAACGGATTTTCGGGCGCCTGGATATCTATCCGGTGCTGTTCAACGCGCCGCCGGCGCTTGTGTACAGCTGCGTGGCATAGTCGGTTCCGTGGCCAGGAGGTGCTGGCCGCGCTTGGGTTCGGACGGATGACCTGAGCGACGCGGGTCGGGGTCATGTCATTCACGACGCTTGATATTGAGCCGGCCTTGCGGCACTTTAACGGGCGTTAAGGCTGCGCAATGGGTCTGGGTTCGGGCTCCGCAGTCGGTATGAGAAACCCCTGGGCGCGCCGGCCGTCTGCAAGGCGCCGGGCGCGAAATGTTCATGGAGGAACGACGCATGAAAATCGACGACCTGAGCGGTTATCCCGCCAGTCTGGTCAATCCCGAAACGGGCCTCATCAGTCGGCGCGTCTTCACCGATCCCGATATTCACCACCTTGAATTGACGCGCGTGTTCGCCCGCAGCTGGCTGTTCGTTGGCCACGAATCCGAGGTGTTACGCGTCGGTGATTACGTCAGCCGGGTGATGGGTGACGATCCGGTCATCCTGGCACGTGGTCAGGATGGCAAGCTGCGGGTGTTCCTGAATGCTTGCACGCACCGTGGCGCGCTGCTGTGCCGGGGCGACAGCGGCAACTCCAGCGGCTACGTGTGTCCGTACCATGGCTGGAGTTTCGACAACACCGGCCTGCTAAGTGCCATGGCTGATGCCCCCGAGGCCTACAAGGGTCGCGTGGACCTGGCTACCTTCAACCTGGTTCAGGCGCGGGTGGGCGTGCATGCCGGGCTGATTTTCGCCACGTTCAACGATCAGGCGCCCAGTCTGGACGAGTACCTGGGTGACGCCCGCTGGTACATCGACATGCTGTTCGCCCGTACGCCGGGTGGCGCGCAGGCCTTGGGTGCGCCGGTGCGCTGGATAGCGCAAAAGAACTGGAAGTACGGCGCTGTCAACTTCGGCGCTGACGGGCCACACGCGTTGAAGACGCACGGTCCAATCACGCGCAAGATTCAAGAAACGTACTTTGCGGCGGTTCGCGGCGAGATTGACCAGTACAAATCTTGGTGCGAACTGGTCTAGCGGCTTTACGTCATCCTGGGCTCGCACGAAGT
>CAZZHF010000408.1:0-2030 GCA_964653545.1 uncultured Gammaproteobacteria bacterium
CAAGACCACGGGCTCGACCATTCTCACGCTGTGACCTCGCTGGTACCCGATGCAGCCTGGCTGGCCGGGCTGCGGGAACGCGCCAGCCAGCCGCCACGGGTGCCGCGCCTGCCGTTGTGGGCCGGCGATGCCCGGATCGGCTCGGTCGAGCCCCAGGTGCTGGACGCCTTGCAGCCGGCGCTGTCCGGTGTGCTTCAGCCGGCGCGGCAGTCGGGTGAGTCGGGATGGCGGGTCGTGGGCCCGCTCACGCCCGCACTGCAGCAGGTGGCCCTGGCGCTGCGCGACGCCGGGCTGGCCGGCGCTTGGCGACAAGAGCAACTGGCAGTGACCGACGACCAGGGCCGCCAGCTGGGCACGGTGGAGCGCGCCGCCGTGCGGCCGCTGGGCATTGCCACCCATGCCGTTCACCTGGCAGGGCGCAGCCCCGACGGGCGCCATTGGGTCCAGCGCCGTGCGCTGGACAAGCCCAATGACCCCGGCATGTGGGACACCCTGATGGGTGGCATGGTGCCCGCAGCCGACACACTGCAGGATGCGCTGGCGCGTGAGACCGCGGAAGAGGCCGGCCTGGCGCTGGCGCAACTGCAGGACCTGCAGCCGGGTGGCCGGGTGACCATCCGCCGTCCGTCCGGGAGCGGCGATGCAGGTGCCGGCTACACGGTCGAGTACGTGGACTGGTTCCGGTGCACCCTGCCCGAAGGAGTCATGCCAATCAACCAGGATGGCGAGGTGCAGGAGTTCCGCCTGATGGCTGGTGACGAGTTGCGGGACAGGCTGCACCGCAATGAGTTCACCCTCGAGGCGGCGCTGGTACTGTGCGCCATGGACCTGGCCTAGGGCTTCCATCGCCCTGCTCCTACAGGCGCACGGCACAACTGCTTGCACCTGCCGCAGCCGGGTGGCCCTACAGTCACTTCAACAGCAGTTCGTCCTTTTGCGCAGGCGGGGGACAGGGCAGGAGCCAGCCATGAAGTTCAGAGCCTACATCGTTGAAGACAGCGCCACGATTCGCCAGAACCTGATCGAGACGTTGCAGGAGCTGGCGCTGGTCGAGCCCGTAGGGGTCGCAGAGACCGAGCAGGAAGGCCGCGAATGGCTGGCGCGCAATGACGCCCATTGGGACCTGGCCATTGTGGACCTGTTCCTGCGTGAGGGCAGTGGGCTGAATATCCTGGCTGCCTGCCGGTACCGCAAGCCAGGACAGAAAATGATCGTGCTCAGCAACCATGCCACCCGCGACGTGCGCTGGCGCTGCACCCAGCTGGGCGCAGATGCGGTGTTTGACAAGTCAACGGAAATTGACGCGCTGCTGGACTACTGCATCCAGGAACGCGGACGCCTGGAAACCCAGCCTGACTGAAGCGGTCGCCTGACCGGCCCTGGCGTGCTTACTGCTCGTCCATCAGGGCGGGCTGGCGCAGGCGGTTGGGTGCCAGCGCTCCCGCCGAATCCAGGATCGGATAGGCGATGGAACAGATGTGGGAATTGATGCGCTTCAGGTCGCTGATCAGGTCGATGTGCAGCGAACTGGTCTCGATGCTCTGCACGGTGTTGTCTGACAGCCGGCCCAGGTGCGTGGTGGCGTATTCCCGCTCCAGGTCGCGGAAGCGGGCCTTTTCCTCAAGCAGCTTCTGGGCGTCGCGCACCGTGCCGTTCAGGAACACGCTCATGCCCAGGCGCAGGTTGTCCACCAGGCGTGCATGCAGCTCGCAGATCTCGGCCATGCCGGCTTCCGAGAAACTGCGGCCCTTCTTGATTTTCTTGTCCTCGATGTCGATCAGCACCCGCTCGATGATGTCGCCGATCTGCTCCATGTTGATGGTGAAGCTGATGATGTCCGTCCAGCGCCGGCTTTCTTCCTCGCCCAGGGCTTCGCGCGAGATCTTGGTCAGGTAGTACTTGATCGCCGAATACAGTTCGTCCACCGTGTCGTCGAGCTTGCGCAGGTCTTCGGCGAGCTGCAGGTCGTTGTTCTTGATGACCTTGAGCATGCCCAGCATCATGGTCTCCACGATGTCGGCCTGGTGCAG
>CAZZHF010000409.1:0-2025 GCA_964653545.1 uncultured Gammaproteobacteria bacterium
TTCGGCACCACCACCACGGTCATGAGGCCGCTGGCCTCGTCGGCCGACAGCAGCATGCTGAACGCGCCCTGTGCTGCCAGCGGGAAGAGTTCGGTAAACATCACTACTACGCAGAAAACCCGGGCTAGATGCCAAGGCGGGGTAGCGCACGACGCCGCTTGCGTCGCCCCCTTTCCGCGCATTCCTTTCTGGTTGGCGCTACGTGTGAATAGGAGTACCCGTCCCCGCGCATCTGCAGCGCGCAGTGCTTGTGGTTGATACCTTGAATCGTCCCTCCGGCGGTCTGAATGTCAAAGTTGCCGGTTCGGCGCACAGCGACACGGCCGACGTGGATGCCAGCCTTCTTCCCCCTCAGCACAACCGCGCGCACCCGATCACCGGTTCGAAAGCCGTGCACAGACTTCTGACACTTCACGTACCCGCGCGGGAAGCCATATGCGTCCACGTTGGTCTTGCATCGACTGCCATGCCCAGTGCACTTCACGTAGAGCACCGACTGTGCCGCTCGACGAACGTCGCCTACCTCTCCGACGCACGCCGCATCCCAGGCATGGGTCTTTGAAACGCCCAGGCGAATTCGGTTGAACTTCGTGCGGCCGCCTGATGCCACCTCGATGGGCAATCCGAGCGCGCCGAGCGCTCGGAGCAGGGCCTTGCGTGTGGTGTTGACCGCCGCAGCGTCAATCAAGGATGCCTTGGCCTTCTCTAGGACGCGCCTCAAGTGATCGGGCTTGTCTGCGAGGAACTCACGCACATCGAGCGCTCCCTTGGCCTGGTTGCAGGGCTCACAGGCAAGTGCGAGGTTGCTGACGCGATTTGATCCACCGCGTGCCCTGGGAACAATGTGATCCTTCTGCAGCGGAACGTCTCTCGCATCGCAGTAGGCGCACCGCCACTCCCACTTTGCCAACAGGTATTCGCCAACTTCATAGCCAGCCAGCGTTCCGCGCTGGTAGTCAAGGCCCTCAATCTCACGTCCTTCCTCGTCAGCTTGCATCGCCTGCGTGTCAAAGCGGGCCAACTCCTGGGCCAGATGCGCAATGGGCGCGAGGTTGCACAAGCGCCTCACCCAGCAGCCAGTGCTCTCGACCCGGTGTCTGAGGCTAGGTGACAGCCGCCCCTTCTGCTTGCGGCGGTTGCTAAAGCGAGGCGCGCGGTACCGCGCATTGCGCCGCCGCCTCCCGCGGCGGAGCAGCGCTCGCTTTCGCAGGCCGTCGCGTATGGAGTGACCGCGATGCGTCAACTCCATGAGAAATGCAACGTGCATCACTGGCGGCTTGGTCTTTCCGCTCTCCGGTTGGACTTGGGTCGCTACGCGAGCAACAGCTAGTCCAGTGACCTTGCTCCCAGGATCCAGCGATAGCCGCATCGGCTGAACATTGCAGGAATCCCGCGTCCTATCGATGAGGCGAATCGCAAAGGGAATCAGTCTGTGCACACGAGCTCTGCCAGCCGCGAGCAGCTTGCGCGCCCGCCGTTCACTGCAGGGCATGACAGGCTTTCCTTCTCGGCTAAGTACGAAGACTGACACTGAATTCCTCTCGCATGTGCCGGACTCACGCCAACGGCAGTTGTGGATGCCCTTACGGGCCTTGTGACGGTAGCCCGTGGGGCTACGCTCTCCTCGACCATGTTGCGCACCGGCTAGGGCACTTGTTGATGCCCAGGCCGCAAATCGTTTCGTACCTACCCCTTGGCTTGTCTGCCTTCGCGGCTTCGAGAGGGCGAAACTGGAGAAGCATTCCGCCGTCGGTCCACTCACCTGTGCGCAACGTAGATGGGGGCGTCTTGCAACACTCCCTTCTCGGTCTGGTCAGCCAGGGGCTCGTCGAGGCCTGCGGCCCCGCGGGCCCTTCCCTTCGGGAAAGGGCGACTGACTCGAATCTCCTTGATCGCGAGAAGTGGCTTTCGGCTTCATGCTGTGAGTCAATTCCCGCTCGTCGAGGCTCACGCCGCGTGCGTGGGCTCCCCTTCTTCTCGGCGTTCGGTCGGCGCGCCGGCTGCCGCGTTCGACTCACCTGCCGG
>CAZZHF010000410.1:0-2017 GCA_964653545.1 uncultured Gammaproteobacteria bacterium
TGATCATGAATGCCCTGCCGCAGGCCGTGCACCACGGTGACCCGGTGCAGGCGCTGGCCATCGATGCCGCACTGGAGCGCCTGCGCGCGGCCGCCGCCGAGCCCGGTTTCGTGCAGGGCGAGGTGCGCCGCTGGCTGCTGGACAATCCGCACCGCGTGCGCCTGACCATGCAGCCGGACGCCACCCAGGCCGAGCGCGAGCGCGCCGACGAACAATCGCGCCTGGCCGCGCTGCGCGCCGACCTGGATGCCACGCAGTGCGCCCGCATCGTGGCTCAGGCCAAAGCGCTGGTCGATCGCCAGGCGCAACACGACGACCCTGACATCCTGCCGCGGGTCACGCGTGCCGACGTCGCGCCGACGCTCAAGATTCCGCCGGTGGTTCACGAACCGGTCGCCGGCCTGCCGGCCAGCTGGTACGACCAGCCCACCAATGGTCTGGTTTACCAACAGATCGTGATTGATCTGCCGGCGCTGGACGACGATGCCCTGCAACTGCTGCCGCTGCTGGCCGAGACGATAAGCGACGTCGGTGCAGGCGGCCGCGACTATACGCAAACCCAGGCCCTGCACGCGGCGCTTACCGGCGGCATCAGCGCCAGCGCCAGCGTGGGTGCGCTGGCAGCGAATGCGCAGACCAGCCGTGGCCTGTTCGTGGTGTCTGGCAAAGCGTTGGTGCGAAACCACGGCGCGCTGTCCAAGCTGCTGCACGAGACCTTGCACACGGCGCGTTTTGACGAACTCGACCGCCTGCGCGAGCTGGTCGCCCAGATCCGCATGAGCGACGAGAACTCCGTCACCGGCAACGGTCATTCGCTGGCCATGGCCGCGGCCAGTGCCACCATGAGTCCGGTGGCGCGCCTCGCCCACCAATGGTCGGGCCTGGCTGCTATCAAGGCGATCAAGGCGCTGGACGACAGCCTGAACGACCCGGCCGCGCTCACGGGACTGGCGGATCGGCTGGCACATCTGCGTCAAAGCATCGCCGCGGCGCCGCTACAGTTCCTGATGGTGGCCGAGGACGAGCAGCAACCGGATATCGCCTTGCGCCTGGCGCAGGTATGGCTGGATACCGGCGCGCAACCCAGTGACAACGCCCGAACCCTGGCGCTGCCGCCCGTCGATGGCCGGATCGTCCAGGCCTGGACGACCAACACGCAGGTCAATTTTTGCGCCCGTGCTTACCCGGCCGTGGCCTGGAGTCACCCGGACGCTCCGGCGTTGTCGGTGCTGGGCGGGTACCTGCGTAATGGCTTCCTGCACACGGCTATTCGCGAGAAAGGTGGCGCCTATGGCGGCGGCGCCGGCTTCGATGCCGACAGTGCGGCGTTCAGGTTTTACAGCTACCGGGACCCGCGCCTCGCGGACACGCTGACTGACTTCGATCGCGCGCTGGAATGGCTGCACGGCGACCAGCACCCACCGCAAGCCGTCGAGGAAGCCATCCTGGGTGTCATTGGCGCTATTGACCGGCCGGCCTCACCCGCCGGCGAGGCGCGCAAGGCCTTTCATGCCGGCCTGTTCGGCCGCACCGCGCAGGCGCGTCAGTCCTATCGACAAACGGTGCTGGGCGTGACCGTCGACGACCTGCGCCGGGTAGCATCAACCTACCTCAAGCCGCAGCTCGCCAACACGGCCGTCATCACCAGCCCGGCAACCCTGGAGCGGGCCGGCGACCTGGGTCTGACGCCAGTCCGACTGTAGAGACCGCGCTGCCGGCGGCAGACAAGGTCGGCTGTCAGGCCTTGCTGTAGGGCCCGCGCCGTTTGCGCAGGGCCAGTGCGTAGTGCAGCGCGGCACCCATCACCAGCAGCGCCTGCGCGCCAAGGCTTTGCAGCGTGGGATAGATGCCCAACAGGTCCACGCGCGGGAAAGCGATGCTGCTAATCGGCAAGGTGCCGGCTTCCTGCAGGGCGACGATGCCCTTGCCGGCGAACACGATGGCCAGCAGATACATCAGCAGGGCGCTGGCACCAAAGAACAGCCCCAGCGGCAGGCGCGTGCTCAGGCGCAGTAAA
>CAZZHF010000411.1:0-2008 GCA_964653545.1 uncultured Gammaproteobacteria bacterium
ACCTGCAAGCCGGTCAGTTCGCCAAGCGGGCCTCGTTCACGTGCAGCGTGAAGGAATCAGGGCCCGCGATCCCCGGGCACGGGAATGGGCCGCTGCCGTCAATCCAGCCGGCACCGCCGGCCTGACCGTGTTGCGTGAGGGATGGCAGCCCGACAGGGGCGAGACGCTGGGCCTTTGACAGCGGCTCGACGCGCAGCGCAACAGCCCGGCACCGCGCAGCGGGGACACGCCCCGGCAACACCTTCTGATCACGACGACCACAACCACCACCACCGTCAGAGCCTTCACGCTCACGCGAACTACCATCCTCTCTCGCCGATCCACCCAGGCCACTGCATGCCCCGTAGTCCAACACCCGGTCAAGGCTCCACTCCGCGGGACCTCGAACCGCATGAGCGCGTCCACTACCGAGACCGCTTCCGGGAGGCACGCTATGCCGCCCTGGCCGACGCCGAAGGCTTCGGTGCCATCTGCTTTGCCCTCGAAGCACTGGGACTGCGACTGCTCGGCAAGCAGGCAGTCCTGGAGCAGTACAAGCCAAAGATTGCAGCTTGCGCCGCGAACTCACCGGTATTGACTGAACTGCCCGAGCGCTTCCCGTCCAGGTTCAAGTCCTTCGAGGCGCTCTACAGAACAGTTCAGACCGCCCGCAACGACGCAATGCATATCGGCGCCTACGCGCGCCACGCAACCGAAGCCGCCATCGAGCTGAGCATCGGCCTGGAGGAAGCACTGATGGCGAATTTCGAGAAGACTGTGAAAGACGTGATGGTGACGTCGCCCATGACGGTTCAGCCTTGGCAACCCGTGGCTCACGCCCGGCAACTCATGTTGATGCACTCGTTTTCGTTCCTGCCCGTGCGCATCGGGAAGTCGTGGTGGCTGGTATCCGAAATTGGCTTGGCCAAGTTCCTGGGTGTGAATGGCGACACCAAGAAGGCACGCCTTGCACAAACCGTTCAGGAGGCCAAGGCTGGCGGCATGGAGCTGGTCAAGCTGCGTGACGTCGACCTGCTGCAGGAGGAGATGACCATCGCCGCAGTTCTTGAGCGAGCGAAAGTTCAAAAGGGACCAACACTTTGGCTGGTCGTCGACGATAAGCACCCCGACCACCTCGCCGGCGTTCTGTCACCTTTCGAGCTGATGTAGGACCGGCCAGGACTGCTCGGAACAGGCAGCAGCGTTGCAGCGGACGACCAGGCTACGAACTCACCGCCGAGGGCGACGCAATGACAAGATTCGTGATTGGCCCCGATGTCGCCCTCTACCTGGCCCAGTCGCAAGCCGTGGTGCCGGCGCAGCACCAGCTGCTGGCGCCGACCTTGATCCGCTCCCAGGTCCTGGCCCAGCTCTACGGCCTGGTCCGACGCGGTGAACTCGATAGGAAGGCCGCCGAACGCCAGCTCGACCACATGCGCGGCCTTCGGCTGCGCCTGCTTGGCGACCGCGTGCTGCAAAGCCTCGCCTGGAAGATCGCCGACCAACTCGGCTGGCCTGATACCTTCGTGGCCGAATACATCGCCCTGACCCAGCTTCAGGCCGATGCCTTCGTCTGCATGGACCCCGCGCTTGCACGTGCCGTCTGCAACACTGTGACGGTAGCGTCCATCGACGACCTGCTCGGCAGCGCGTAGTCCCGACTGGACGCCGTCCTTCGAGGCAACTGGAAGCCGCCAGGTCACGAACAGTGATGTTGTGTTATTACGGTAGTCATTGACGTTCACAGTCATTTCACAACACAATGTACAAATGAAGGCTACCGACGCAGCGCCCGCCGCCACCCACGAACAGCAAGTCCTGCGCCTCGCCCGCGCCCGAACCCTGCTGCGCGCGCGCGACCTGACGCAGCAGGCCCTGCCAACCATCGCCCTGACGCGCCTGGTTCAGGCCGGCAAGCTCGAACGCGTGGCGCGCGGCCTCTATGGCCTGCCCGGTGCTGCGATCAGCGAGCACCGCTCGCTGGCGGAAGTCTCGGCCCGCGTGCCCAAGGGCGTGGTCTGCCTGCTGT
>CAZZHF010000412.1:0-2005 GCA_964653545.1 uncultured Gammaproteobacteria bacterium
CCTGGTATCTGGCGCGGCCGCATGGCGGCATCGGCGTGCAGCTCGGCCGCGTGCTGGGCGACCCGCACGGCCGCGTGCTGGTGGTTGGCGACGGCGTGGTGGGCCACCACGCCGCGGCCAGTGCCGCCGCCCTGGGCGCCGAGGTCATCGTCTACGGCATAGACGCCACTCATGGCGCCACACTGCGCAGGCAACTGCCCGAACACGTGAACTGGCGACTGTCGACGCCGCAAGCGATCAGCGCCGAGCTGCCGCAGGCGGATCTTCTGATCGGCGCCGTGCTGCTGCCCGGCGCGCGCGCGCCGCACCTGATCAGCGCCGACATGGTGCGCCAGATGCGCCCCGGCACCGTGATCGTGGACGTCAGCATCGACCAGGGCGGCTGCGTGGAAACGGCACGCCCCACCAGCCATTCGGATCCGGTTTACAGCGTGGACGGGGTGCTGCACTACTGCGTCACCAACATGCCGGGCGCCTACCCGCGCACCGCCACCGTGGCGCTGACACAGGCCACCCTGCCGTACCTGAAGACATTGGCCGGCGGTGGCCGGGCGGCGCTGTTCGCCGACCCGGCACTGGGCGCTGGCGTGAACACCCTGGACGGCTACGTCACCTGTCCGGCCGCGGCCCAGGGACTCGGCCTGCTGGCCCGCCATCGGCCCCTGACCGAATTCGCGCCCTGATGGTTCAAGCCATTAACCTGCACACTCAACTGTGTTCCTGCTGTTCATGGGCTGAGGTCCTGGCCACCGGCGTCGTGCGAATCGGCAGGGAGATCCCGCACCAGCACACAGGCGCCGATCACCGCCGCCGGCATGAGCAGCAGGTTCACCCCCGGCAGCATGCCCAGCAGCAGCACGCTGGTCCCGAAACCCAGTGTCCGCAAGGGCATGCTGCCGGCCGACCGCCGCACGGCGCGAAAATCAAGTCCGCGATTGGCCAGCGGGTAGTCCAGATACTCCAGCGCCAGTAACCACGCGCCCAGCAGCACCCAGATCGGCCCGGCGAACAGATTCACGCCCGGCACCCACAACAGCAGTCCGAGCGGCACCACCCGCACCAGGAAATAGGCCAGCTTGCGCAGCTCGTTAGCCACGGCCCGCGTGGCCTCGCCCAGCCAACCACCGCCCGAAACCGGCGCCTCGCCAAGCACGCGGGCGGCCAGGACGGCGTTGAACGGCGCCCCGATCAGGTTGGCCAGCGCGGTAAAGGCGTAGACGAACACCAGCAACAGCGCCAGGCCGAACAGCGGCCAGGCAAGAAACGCCAGCCAGTCGAGCCAGCCCGGCAAGGCGTTCTGCAAGGACTGCACCGCACTGCGCACGCGCCCGGCCGCCCACACGCCGCCGGCGCCAAACAGCAGCGCATTGATGGCCAGCGGCGCCAGCACCAGGCCGCGCCAGCGGCGATCGAACAGCCGGGCAAAGCCCAGCCACAGGCATCGGGGACCGGACAGGGGCGCGCGCAAAATGGACATGAATCCCTCCCGTAAAAAAACAGCTCGGAACGATCCGCCAGTCCACCGGACCGGCATCACGGCCGGACGGTTGCGTCCACCCCAGCATGTCAGGCAACTTCCGGCGGGGTCCAAGTCCTGACCAGCACACTTGTGCACCGGCCTGCCGGCCCCATCTTGCATTACACGGCTTGCCATCGCGGCAACCTGCCCCACCCGGATACTCCATGCCCCATTCCGCAGACCGTTTGCGCGTCCTGACCTACAACATCCAGGTCGGCATAGACACGCGCCGCTATCGCCAGTACGTGACACGCGGCTGGCGACACGTGCTGCCGTTTCTGGGCCGCCGCGACAACCTCGACCAGATTGCAACCTTGCTGCGTGATTACGACATCGTGGCGCTGCAGGAAATCGACGCCGGCTCCTACCGCGGCGCCTTTTTGAACCAGGCCCAGTACCTGGCCGAGCGCGCCGGCTTTCCGAACTGGCACTTGCAGGTCAACCGCAACTACGGCGCGCTGGCCCGGCACGGCATCGCCATCCTGA
>CAZZHF010000413.1:0-2004 GCA_964653545.1 uncultured Gammaproteobacteria bacterium
GCAAGGCCAGTACCCGCGAAATCATCAACCGCTCGGTCAACGAAACCATGACCCGGACCATTGCCACCACCGCGACTGTGGTGCTGGCGCTGCTGCCGCTGGTGCTGTTTGGCGGCGATGCCATCCACAGCTTCTCGCTGGCGATGTTGATCGGCGTGGTGGCGGGCGCCTACTCCACCATCTACGTGGCGAGCTGGTCGCTGCTACCCACCGGATTGTCGGCCAAGGACATGTTGATACCGGCCAAGGAAGGCGCTCACACGACACCCTGAGTCGTCGCTGAGCCGTCGTCGCTGTGCCTCAGGCGCCCAATTCGGCGGCGTCGCAGTCCATATTGATCATCCGGGGCGGCTCGCCGGATGGCCATACCAGTGCGCTTTCCCGCCCGTGCCACGGGCCAAGCACCACCCGTCGACCCATGGCCAGGTGATGCACACCCGGCTGGTGGGTATGGCCGTGCAACAGAATGTCGGCGCCGGAGTCGCGAAGCGCGGCATCGGCCGCCACCGCGTCTACCTGCATCACGGTCGCGTCCTTTTGTGCCGTGGCGCTCCGGCTACCTTCCTGGAATTCGCGGGCCATCGCTTGGCGGCGCTCGGCCGGCATAGCCAGAAACTCGGCCACGAAAGCCGGGTCCCGAATGCGGGCCCGAAACGCCTGGTAATCCACATCGGCTGTGCACAGGGCGTCGCCGTGCGTCAGTAACAGGCGCCGGCCAGCGTGTTCAAGGAGGTACGGGTCCGCCAGGGGTCGCGCGCTACTGGCACTGAAAAACCCCTCGCCGAGCAGAAAATCGTGGTTGCCCACCATCAGCAGCGTGCGGCCGCCGCGTTTGGCATAAGCTCCCAAGGCCTCGGTTACCGACGCGTAGCGCGGCAGGTCCAGATCGTCGCCCAGCCACAGATCGAACAGATCACCGAGCACATACAGCTCGCTGTCAGCCCCGAAGTGTTCGAGGAAATCGGCAAACAGCACCAGGCCCTGCGGCACATCGGCGCGCAGGTGCAGGTCGGCGATGAAGATACGCAGCGGCATAGGCGCTCCGCGCCTACTCGCCGGCTGTGAGCACCTTGGCCGACTCGATGATGATGGCCTGCTTGGGAACGTCCGAGCCGAACGGCCCGGAGGCACCAGTCGGCACGGCGGCCATGGCGTCCACCACGTCCATGCCGGCCGTTACCTTGCCGAACACCGCATAGCCCCAGCCCTGACGCGTCGGGGCGGTGAAGTTCAGAAAGGCGTTGTCGGCCAGGTTGATGAAAAACTGGCCACTGGCCGAGTGCGGGTCAGCGGTGCGCGCCATGGCGATGGTGCCGCGCAGGTTCAGCAGGCCGTTATCGGCCTCGTTCGGAATCGTCGCATTGGTCGGCTTTTGCTGCAGATCGGCGGTAAAGCCACCACCCTGGGCCATGAAACCCGAAATCACGCGATGGAACACGGTGCCGTTGTAGTGACCGGTACGCACGTAATCGGTGAAATTGGCCACCGTCTCGGGTGCCTTGTCGGGGTACAGCTCAATGCTGATGCTGCCGAGGCTGGTTTCGAGTACGACGGTAACCGGCATGGGGGAAATTTCCTGGGTAGAGGCACCGAGCGGCAGCAGACCAAGCACCACTGACAGGAGCAGGCGTAACAGCATGGCACGCGGCGGGGTAAGTAAAGGGGGCACCACTCTAACACGCTGCCGTCACCGGTCTCGGAGCGGACAGGACCAGCCTGTATCATTCCGCGCCACACTTCGTGAAGGCTCCTGCATGCTCATCCACAATACCCTTACCCACGATAAACAGCCGCTGCGCCCCCTCACGCCCGGCACCGTGCGCATGTACGTGTGCGGCGCCACGGTGTACGACTATTGCCATGTCGGTCACGCCCGGGTGTTCGTGGTATTCGACATGGTGGTGCGCTACCTGCGCCATCTGGGTCTGACCGTCCAGTACGTGCGCAACATCACCGACATCGACGACAAGATCATTCGGCGCGCGGCCGAGAACAACGAGACCA
>CAZZHF010000414.1:0-1994 GCA_964653545.1 uncultured Gammaproteobacteria bacterium
GCCCAGCGCTTGCCCAGGAACAGCGCGTCGCGGTTGGCCACAAATGGACGCAGCGGGCATGGTTTGCCGTGATCGTCGCGCACGGTCCGGCGCCGGGCCTGCGTCCGGGCTGCGGTCGCCCCCAAGGGCCCACGTTACAATTCCACCCCCACCGACCGCCTGACTCCGCCATGACCGACCGTACCGCCCTGCTGCTTGAGCAGCTCGAATCGCGCATCCTGCTGCTGGATGGCGCAATGGGCACCATGATCCAGCGCTACGAACTGACCGATGCGGACTATCGGGCAGAGCGCTTCGCCGACTTCGCACATGAGCTTAAGGGCAACAACGACCTGCTGACACTGACCCGGCCGGACGTGATCAGAGCCATTCACAATGCCTATTTCGATGCCGGCTCCGACATCGTCGAGACCAACACCTTCAATTCGACTGCCGTGTCGCAGGCCGATTACGGGCTGCAAGACCTCGTTTACGAACTGAATTTCGAGGGCGCGCGCCTGGCGCGGGCCTGCGCGCTGGCCTATAGCAGCGAGGCCAAGCCCCGTTTCGTCGCCGGGGTGCTTGGCCCCACCAGCCGTACCGCGTCGGTGTCGCCGGACGTCAACGACCCCGGCTTTCGCAACATCTCGTTCGCCGAGCTGGTACAGAACTACAGCGAGGCGCTGCGCGGCCTGACTGACGGCGGGGTGGACATTCTGCTGGTCGAGACGGTGTTCGACACACTCAACTGCAAGGCGGCGCTGTACGCCATCGAGCAGCACTTTGCCGCAAGCGGCCAACGCCTGCCGGTAATGATCTCCGGCACCATCACGGACACCTCTGGCCGTACCCTTTCAGGCCAGACGGCGACCGCCTTCAATATCTCGGTAGCGCACGCCAGACCCCTGAGCATCGGCCTTAATTGCGCGCTCGGCGTGGAGTTGTTGCGCGAATACGTGCAGGAACTGGCGGGCATCGCCGACTGCCGCGTCAGCGCTCATCCGAATGCCGGACTACCGAACGCGTTTGGTGGTTACGACGAGACTCCCCAGTTCATGGCCGAGCACCTGGGCGACTGGGCGCGCGAGGGTTTGCTCAATATCGTCGGCGGTTGCTGCGGCACCACGCCGGAGCATATCCGCGCCATCGATCAGGCGGTATCCGGCTTTGCCCCACGACCGCTGCCGACACCCCGGCCGGCGCTGCGCCTATCGGGCCTGGAGCCGCTGATCATCAACGACGACAGCCTGTTCGTGAACGTCGGCGAGCGCACCAACGTCACCGGCTCGAAGCGCTTCGCCAACCTGATCAAGAACGGCGACTACGAGCCAGCGCTTGAAGTGGCGCGTCAGCAGGTGGAAAGTGGCGCCCAGATCATCGACGTCAACATGGACGAGGGCATGTTGGACTCGCGCGCCGCCATGGTTCGGTTCCTGAACCTGATCGGCAGCGAGCCGGACATCTGCCGGGTACCGGTGATGGTCGACTCGTCCAAGTGGGAGGTGATCGAGGCCGGCCTGCAATGCCTGCAAGGCAAGGGCATCGTCAACTCGATCAGCATGAAGGAAGGCGAGGCAGCGTTCCTCGAACAGGCACGGCTGGTGCGCCGCTACGGCGCCGCGGTGGTGGTGATGGCCTTCGACGAGCAGGGCCAGGCCGACACCTGCGAACGCAAGGTGGCCATTTGCGAGCGTGCCTACCGGCTGCTGACCGACGAGATCGGCTTCCCGCCCGAGGACATCATCTTCGACCCCAACATCTTTGCCATCGCCACCGGCATCGAGGAACACAACAACTACGCGGTCGATTTCATTGAGGCGACGCGCCAGATCAAGCAGCGCCTGCCGCACGCCAGAATCAGCGGCGGCGTGTCCAACGTGTCGTTCTCGTTTCGCGGCAACGAGCCGGTGCGCGAGGCCATTCACACCGTGTTCCTGTACCACGCCATCCAGGCCGGCATGGATATGGGCATCGTCAATGCCGGCCAGCTCGGCGTGTACGACGGCATCGAATCC
>CAZZHF010000415.1:0-1988 GCA_964653545.1 uncultured Gammaproteobacteria bacterium
CCTGTTTTCCGCGCGGCCACGCGGTCATCTACGCCACCAACCCGCTGGAGAGCGAACGCGGCCTGTTCGTGCACAGAGACGAGGCAGTCGCGCGTTGTGGCGAGACCAAGACCAAGTGGATGCTGGCCACGCGCAACCTGACCATCTACCCGAACGTGCAGTTTGCCGAGAACGCCTCGCTGCAGATGCGCGTCATCCGGCCGCTGTCAGTCGACAAGACCGAGATGACCATCTATTGCATTGGTGCCAAGGGCGAGAGCGACGCGGCGCGCGAGATCCGCATCCGCCAGTACGAAGACTTTTTCAACACGTCGGGTCTGGCGACGCCGGACGACACCATCGCCTACGAGGATTGCCAGTTCGGCTTCCAGGCCAAAACACTCGACTGGTTGCAGGGCACCGCCCGCGGCATCACCGGCTACCATACCGGCCCCGATGCGCTGTCGCAGGAGATCGGTATTGAACCCGACAGCGGCTTCATGGGCGCCATGGGCGCCTGGGACGAGACCGTCTACTACGGCGGTTACCGGGCCTGGAAGCAGTTCATCAAGGACGGGCTGGAAGCCGACGGCCTGCTGTGAGCCATAAACGCATCACCACATATATTTGCAAGGGGAATATCCGTGACTGATCTTGTCAGGGCACTGGCCGAAGCCAGCCAGGTGCTGTACCGCGAAGCCATGTACGTCGACGCTCACCGCTGGGATGAGTGGGTCGACCTGTTCACCGACGACTGCGAGTATTGGCTGCCGGCCTGGAAGGGCGAACACGAACTCACCGCCAATCCCAAGCGCGAGATTTCGCTGATCTACTACGGCACCCGCGCCGGGCTGGAAGACCGCGTGTGGCGTATTCGCTCCGGCCAGTCCATTGCCAGCACGCCGCTGCCGCGCACCACCCACACGGTGCATAACATTCTGGTCGAGGACGTGGCCGACGACAGCATGACGGTGCTGTCCACTTGGACCGCGCACTGCTTTTTTCACAAGCTGAACGCCAGTGAAGTGTTTTTTGGCGACTACCGGCACAGTCTGAGTAAGGCTGATGATGGCTGGAAAATCGCCCGCAAGTACATCGTGCTGAAAAACGATTACGTGCCGACCATGCTTGATATCTACAATATTTGATCGATCGCCGAATCGATTTACCCAGGAGCCCGACCAATGTCCGTTACCGCCAAATCCATCGCACCCAAGCGCGATCAATCACCGCTGAACATGACCGCTTCGTACTGGCTGGAGGCCATGAACGAGGTTGGCGTCGACTACTTGTTTGCCAATATGGGTACCGACCACGCGCCGATCATCGAAGCCATGGCGCAGTGGCGCCAGGAAGGTCGCAAGTACCCGAAGGTGATTCTGTGCCCACACGAGAACACCGCCGTGCACATGGCCATTGGCTACTACCGCGCCACCGGCCGGGCTCAAGCGGTGCTGGTGCACGTAGATGCGGGTACTGCCAATTCAGCAATGGGCTTGCATAACGCGTTTCGCTCGCGAGTGCCGATAGTTTTGATGGCGGGCACCGCGCCGGTGACCATTCGTGGCGAGCTGCTCGGAACCCGCGACACCTACGTGCACTTCATCCAGGACCCCTACGACATGAAGGGGATCGTGCGCAATTACGTCAAGTGGGAGTACCAGCTGCCGACCGGCATCATCGTCAAGGAAGCCATTCGGCGCGCCTTCAGCATGGCCGAGAGCGACCCGCCGGGCCCTGTTTACATGACCCTGCCGCGCGAAATCCTGGCCCAGACCTGGGAGCCGGAGCAGGTTGCCTCGTTCCCGGCCGACGCCTACGGCCCGCTGCGCTTCACCGGCGTCGACGACGCGCCGCTGACGCAGATCGCCGACCGCCTGCTGGCGGCCGAATACCCGCTGCTGATCACCAGCTTCGCCGGGCGCAACATCAAGACCCCGGCTCTGCTGGACGAACTGGGCCAACTGGTTGGCATGGGCGTGATCGAGTCCTACCCGCAGGTGCTGAAC
>CAZZHF010000416.1:0-1981 GCA_964653545.1 uncultured Gammaproteobacteria bacterium
GCGCCAATCACAGATAGAGCCAGCCGACGACCGCGCAGATTAACACGCGTGTGTTGTCTGCCTTGAGGCTGCCAGAAGGTCCGTGGCTTGCGCACCGCCAGCTTTGCCGTTATTCCCAGCGACGGGTACGGCCGCCATCTCGTAATGGTTTGCTGTTGGCGCTTCTGGCAGCATGATGATCTCAATTTGGCCAACGGGGCCTGCCATGACCGATAGTTCAGCCAACTTAGACCGGTTCAACGCGCTTGCCGCCGAGTGGGACGACAGTCCGCTACGAGCCGGTATCGCACGCGCCGTGGCGGGCGCCATTACCGGTGCGTTGCCTCTGGACAAAGATATGCGTGCGCTCGAATACGGCTGCGGAACGGGTCTCGTGAGTGTGCTGCTGGCGGAGCAGCTAGGACGAATCATGGCCGCGGACGTCGCCGATCAGATGCTGGCTGTACTGGAGCAGAAGCGCTTGGCTGCCGGGCTCGATCACATCGAAACGCGGCGCCTTGATCTGACTGTCGATCCGCTACCAATAGAACGCTTCGACCTCGTTTTCAGCAGCATGACCCTGCACCACATTGACGACGTGCCGCGCTTGCTCGGACGTTTGAGTGATGTGCTGGTGCCAGGTGGCTGGCTGGCGTTCGCCGATCTGGACCGTGAGAACGGCGGCTTTCACGGCCCGAACGTGCCAGGGATTTTTCATCTCGGCTTCGACCGAGCTCAGCTTATGGACACACTGACTGGTCTTGGTCTGACTGCGGTCAGCGCGCGCACCGCACACACGGTCGAGAAAAACAGCCCGGCCGGCGAGCCGCGCCGTTTCCCGATCTTCCTGATCTGCGGTCAGCGACCGCAGTAAAAGTCGCCCGCGGCGCCTTGCACCGCGGGCGTTTCCCGATGAACTCTAAGCAGCGCTCGCCTTGAGCGCCTGGTCGATGTCGGTCAGGATGTCGGCGACGTTTTCGATACCTATCGACAGGCGAACCATGTCCGGCAACACGCCCGCGGCGGCCAGTTCCCCGGCGTCCAACTGACGGTGCGTGGTGGACGCCGGGTGTGTCGCCAGGGACTTTGCGTCGCCGATGTTGACCAGCCGCGTGATCAGTTGCAGTGCGTCCAGGAACTTCACGCCGGCATCGAAGCCGCCCTTGACGCCGAACGACAGGATGCCCGAGGCACGGCCGCCCAGATACTTTTGCGCCTGCGCGTAGTCCGGGTGGTCCGGCAGGCCGGCATAGCTGATCCAGCTGACCTGCGAGTGGTTTTTGAGGTGTTCGGCGACTTTTTGCGTGTTGTCGCAGTGCCGCTCCATGCGCAGGGACAGGGTCTCGATGCCCTGCATGATGAGGAAAGCGTTCATCGGCGCCATCTGTGCGCCCATGTTGCGCAGCGGCACCACCCGCGCGCGGGCGATGAACGCGGCGGGACCGAAGGCGTCGGTCATCACCGTGCCGTGGTAGGACGGGTCTGGCTTGCTGAACTGCGGGAAACGCCCGGCGTGCTCGGCCCACGGGAACTTGCCGCTGTCGACGATGATGCCGCCCAGGCTGGTGCCGTGGCCGCCCATGTACTTGGTGAGCGAGTGAATAACCACGTCGGCGCCGTGCTCGATCGGCCGGCACAGGGCCGGCGTGGCGACCGTGCTGTCCACCACCAGCGGCACACCGGCGGCATGCGCAATCGCCGCGATACCGGCCAGGTCCGGCACATGGCCGCCCGGGTTGCCGATGGTCTCGCAAAACACCATCCTGGTCTTGTCGTCGATGGCAGCGGCCAGGGCTTTGAGGTCGTCGTGATCGACAAAGCGTGTCTCGATGCCGAACTGCGGCAACGTGTGAGCGAACAGGTTGTAGGTGCCGCCGTACAGCTTCTTGGTGGAAATGATGTTGTCGCCGGCCCGCGCCAGGTTCATCACCGTATAGGTGATGGCGGCCGAGCCGGACGCCAGCGCCAGCCCTGCAATGCCGCCCTCCATGGCTGCGACGCG
>CAZZHF010000417.1:0-1974 GCA_964653545.1 uncultured Gammaproteobacteria bacterium
TTCGCTGCGGCATCGTCGGCCTGCCGAACGTCGGCAAATCGACGCTCTTCAACGCCCTTACGCAGGCGAACATCGCGGCCGAGAACTATCCGTTCTGCACCATCGACCCGCACGTCGGCATTGTCGCCATGCCGGATCCGCGGCTTGACCGGCTCGCGGCCATCGTCAAACCGCAAAAAGTGGTACCGACCAGCATGACCTTTGTCGATATCGCGGGTCTGGTGGCGGGTGCATCCAAAGGCGAGGGTCTGGGCAACCAGGTCCTGGCCAACATCCGCGAGACCGAGGCCATCGCCCACGTGGTGCGCTGCTTCGAGGATGACGATGTGGTGCACGTGGCCGGCGGCGTCGATCCGTTGCGCGACATCGAGATCATCGATACCGAGCTGGCGCTGGCCGACCTGGAAACAGTCGAGCGCGCTCTGCAGCGCGTCGGCAAGCGCACCAAGACCGGCGACAAGACGGCCTTGGCCGAACAGGCTTTGCTGGAGCGGGTACGGGCCTGCCTGGATACCGCAAGACCGGTGCGCAGCCTGCGCCTGTCGGCGGATGAATCAGCACCACTGGACGAGCTGCACCTGCTCACCGACAAGCCGGTCGTGTACATCGCCAACGTCGCCGAGGATGGCTTCACCGACAACCCCTTGTTGGACCGTGTGCACCAGCACGCGCGGGCCGAGGGCGCCGAGGTGGTGGCGGTAAGCGCGGCCATCGAGGCTGAACTGGCGCAGCTGGACCCGGCCGCGCGGGGTGACTTCCTGACCGACCTTGGCCTGGACGAGCCAGGCCTGGACCGGGTTATTCGTGCCGGCTATCGCCTGCTGGGCCTGCAAACCTATTTCACGGCCGGCGTAAAGGAAGTGCGTGCCTGGACCGTACACCAGGGCGCCACCGCCCCGCAGGCCGCCGCGGTCATCCACACGGACTTCGAGCGTGGCTTCATCCGCGCCGAGGTGATTGCCTACGAGGACTTCATCACCTGCAACGGCGAAGCCGGTGCCCGCGAGGCGGGTAAGTGGCGCCTCGAAGGCAAGGAATATCTGGTCAAGGACGGCGATGTGGTGCACTTTCGATTCAACGTATAGCCGGGGCCGTGTTTGACCCGGACCGGCATTGCTCAGTAGGCTGGGCGATCGCCGCCACGCGCGGTTTTCCTGGTTAAACTGCCCCGCTACGGATGCCCCATGACCGACCGCTTCAACGGCACTGACCGCTACGTCACCACTGACGATCTGACCTTGGCGGTGAATGCCGCCATCACGCTGGAAAGACCCCTGCTCATCAAGGGCGAGCCGGGCACCGGCAAGTCGATGTTGGCGGTGGAGGTGGCGCGGGCGCTGGGCAAGCCGCTGATCGAGTGGCACATCAAGTCCACCACCAAGGCGCAGCAGGGCCTGTACGAGTATGACGCGGTCGCCCGTTTGCGTGACTCGCAACTTGGCGACGCGCGCGTGCACGACATCGACAACTACATCATCAGGGGCAAGCTGTGGGAGGCATTCGAGGCCGACCAGACACCGGTGTTGCTGATCGACGAGGTCGACAAGGCGGATATCGAATTCCCGAACGACCTGCTGCTGGAACTGGACCGTATGGAGTTCCATGTCTACGAGACGAAGGCGACGGTACGCGCCCAACGCCGGCCGATTGTCATCATTACGTCCAACAACGAAAAAGACCTGCCTGACGCGTTCCTGAGGCGTTGCTTTTTCCACTACATCCGCTTTCCGGATGCCGACACCATGGGCCGGATTGTCGAGACCCATTTCCCGGGTCTGAAGCGCGAGTTGCTGGCGGCGGCGTTGGGGACGTTCTTCGAGCTGCGCGACACGCCGGGCCTGACCAAGCGGCCGTCGACTTCGGAGCTGCTGGACTGGATCAAGCTGCTGTTGGCCGAGGATATTCCGGCCGAGACCTTGCGCAGCGCGGACATCAAGACCAGCCTGCCGCCGTTGTATGGCGCCCTGCTCAAGA
>CAZZHF010000418.1:0-1973 GCA_964653545.1 uncultured Gammaproteobacteria bacterium
TCCACTTCAGAAAGTACTTTTCCGGGGTGCCGATCGCGCCGTATTGCATTCCCTCGGAATCGTTGCCGGCGAAGATCAGCTGCACGGTGCTGAAGAACCAGGCGTTGAACTCCGGCTTCTGGTTCGACAGGTTCTGGCGAATGCCCTCGCCGATACTGACCCGGCTGTTCTTGAGCTCCAGCACGCCGATAGCGATGCCGTTCACATACAGCACCAGGTCGGGCCGCCGCTCGTGCCCACCCAGCCCGCCGCGTAGCGTCACCTCTTCGGCGATGGCGAAGTCATTCCTCTCGGGCTCGCGCCAGTTGATCAGGTGCACGGATTCCGTCACCTTGCCGGCTTCTGTCTTCACCGGCACGCCGTAGCGCAGCTGGTTGTAGACCGCCTTGTTGTTGTCGTAAAGGCTGCGGTTGAGGTTGTCCGCCTCGATGCGCAGCAGGTAGAGGGCGCGGCCAATCTGTTCCGAGGAATAACCCACTTTCTCCAGGTAGGCGCTGAGCAGCAGCTCCTCGATGTTGCTGTTGCCCGGCCGGTCGGTCCAATCGCCGAGCGTGCGATAGCCGAGTTCGTCGCGAAACAGACCGACGACGCGGTCTTGCGTTGCGCGTTCGGGTTGACCGACTCCGCTCACGCCTGCACCTCTCCGGCCAGGATCTCGCTGTGCACGTATCGCTTGAACTCCTCCGTGGCCGTGAAGCACCGATAGCCAGCCTGGCTGGCAATGCCAATCGTCTCGGTGCCTTCGTTCAACAACACGGCGACCGGCTGGCTCAGCTCCTCCTGGATGCCGCTGGGCCACGCGAGGTCGAACACCCCCTTCTGCTCGCCGGTGGCCGCATCGGCAAAGTCGTACGCCAACACCCCGCGCGATAGCCCCTGCGCGTCCATCCAGTCGTTGATGGCTTCCAGTTGCTCCTCTTCCTCCTCACTGGTGATGCCACCACTCACCACCGCGGTGGACACTCCTGCCGTCGGGCCGGCGAGCCAGCGGTTGTCGCCATGCAGGAGTTCCTCCATCTGCCGGTTCAGCTCCGCAGCCAGCAGCGCCTTGCGGGCTTCCAGGAATTGGCGGAAGTTCTCGATCTTCCAAAGCGCCGGGTCGGCGGGAATCCACTGCGACGCCAGTGCCCCCGGGTGCGCCTTCTCCACCGCCGGGAAATACTCCTCCGGCAACCTGTCGGTGATGACCAGATTCGTGTCCTTGGTCAGGAAGCAGAAATTGGCCAGCGCGTTCACTTCCGGCCGCCGGTAATTGCGTTTGTAGAGCTGCGCCTTGGGAAAGATGTGGTGCACCTCCAGCCGGCTCATCTTGCCGAGCAGACTGGACTTCAGCGGCAGACCCGTGCCCCAGTCGCGCGCCTCGCCCATGCGCGTCATCAGGTACAGCACCGGGTAGAACCGGGCGCCCAGGCTCCAGCCCGTGAAGTGTCCCGGCTCGGCCCGCAGCCCCCCGTGCCACAGACGCAGTTGCTCCAGCAGCTTGTCCAGCCCGCCGTCGGGGCTTTCCAGCGCGGCCAGGTCCTGGTCGATGAAGGACTCCGTCGAGCCTGAGAACCGGCCCCACATGCCCGCTTGCACAAACCAGAACAGCAGCTTGTCGCGCTCCTCGGCCGTCATTGGGCCGCTGCGCTGATCCAGGTAGCGCACCATCACCGGCACGCCGAAGCGGCCAAAGAAGACCTGGTCGTGGTCCAGGCCCAGCCGCCCGCTGATCAGGTTCAGGCTGGTGTCCACATGCTTGGTGGCGCGCTTGAGCCCATCCTGAATCTCCTCCGCGCTCTTCTCATGCAGGAACTGGAACTTCGCCTCGCCAGTGAGAGCGGTGTTAACCGACCGCAGCAGCCAGTCGAGATTGAAATGAAAGTCCGCCTTGGCCCATTCCTTGAGCTTGGCCTTCATGGTGTCGCGAGCCTCGGGCCAGTCGGCGCAGATCTTGGCGAGGGCCAGGTCGCCCTTGGAAAGCTTCGTGCCGC
>CAZZHF010000419.1:0-1964 GCA_964653545.1 uncultured Gammaproteobacteria bacterium
TTTACGACATTGCCATCGACAACGTCTACGCCTCGCCGGTGCTGCTGGGCGATGTCTGGCGCCATCGTTACGACAATTTGATGGTGGTGTCGCCGGATGTCGGCGGCGTGGTGCGGGCACGGGCACTGGCCAAACACCTCGACGACGCCGACCTGGCGATCATCGACAAACGCCGATCGCGCGCCAATCAGTCGCAGGTGATGAACATCATTGGCGACGTCGAGGGGCGGACCTGCATCATGATCGACGATCTGGTCGACACTGCCGGCACGCTGGGCAAGGCCGCCGACGCCCTCAAACAGAACGGCGCGGTTCGGGTGGTGGCCTACGTCACGCACCCGGTGCTGTCCGGCAAGGCGGTGGAAAACATCATGAACAGCAGCCTGGACGAACTGGTGGTGACCGATACGTTGCCGTTGCGCGACGAGGCCAGGGCCTGTCCGCGGATACGTCAGCTGAGCATCGCCGAATTGCTGGCCGAGACCATGCGCCGCATCAGCGACGAGGATTCGGTCAGCACATTGCTTATGGGTTGAAGGATCGTCCACCGGCTGACCTGTAGTACCATTCCGCGTTCCGTTTTTTGCAGCCGTACGTGGCCGGCCGGCCCGGTTGCGGGGCCTGTCGCGCCCTCCATCCCCATCTAGAGAAGAGTCCCGGTCATGGAAAATGAGTTTCAGATCACTGCCGAGCCGCGCAGCGGCCTGGGCACCGCGATGACGCGCCGGCTGCGCCGCGCCGGTCGAGTGCCGGCGATCATCTACGGTGGCGAACAGGCCAACAGCGTAGTTACGCTGGATCACAACAACATCTATCACCACCTGAAGCGGGAAGCCTTCCATTCCCATGTGTTGACGCTTGAGGTGGGCGATCGCAGCGAACAGGTCATCCTGCGTGACGTTCAAATGCATCCCTACAAGCAGCAGGTGATGCATCTGGACTTCCTGCGCGTGAGCGCCGACCGCAAGCTGCGCATGACCGTGCCCTTGCACTTCCTGGGCGAGGAGATAGCGCTTGGTGTCAAGCAGGGCGGTGGCGTGGTGTCCCACGTGATGCCGGAAGTGGAAATCGAGTGCCTGGCCAAGGATTTGCCGGAATTCATCGAGGTGGACATCAGCGGCCTCGACCTAGACCAGTCGCTGCATCTGTCTGACCTGGTATTGCCGTCGGGTGTGACCATTCCAGCCTTGGCCTTCGGTCACGATCATGATCTGCCCGTGGTCGCCATCCATCCCCCACGCAAGCAGGAAGTCGAACCAGGGGAAGCGGAGGATGCCGCCCCCGCGCCCGCTGATGACGAGGACGCCTGAATCCACCCCGGCCCTTTGCAGGGCCGGGATTCAGTCGTGATCGAACTCATTGTAGGGCTGGGCAACCCGGGCCCGCGTTATGCCAACACCCGGCACAACGCGGGCTTTGCCTTTCTGGACCGCCTGGTGTCCTCCGAGCGCCTGGCCCTGAAGGCGGACAGCCGCTTCCACGGTGAAATCGGCGTCCTGCATCGCAGCCGCGGCGACGTGCGGCTGCTCAAGCCCCTGACCTTCATGAACGATAGTGGCCGCGCGGTGCAGGCACTGGCCGCCTACTACCGTATCCCGACCGAACACGTGCTGGTCGTGCATGACGAACTCGACCTGGCGCCGGGCGACATCCGCCTGAAATCCGGCGGTGGTCACGGCGGACACAATGGCCTGCGCAGCACCATCGGGGCGCTGAATTCGCCCGCCTTTCTGCGCCTGCGGGTCGGCATCGGCCATCCCGGCGCCGCGCCACTGGTCACGCCCTACGTGCTCGGGACGCCACCGGCTGATCAGGCGCAGCTCATCGAGGACGCCATCGACAGCGCACTTGCCGTGCTGCCGCGTCTGCTGGCCGGTGAGACAGCGCCGGTAATGCAATTGCTCAATACCCGTCCGCCACGCGCGGACGCCTGCTAACTCGCTCTCGTTCCAGGAATCGCGCCA
>CAZZHF010000420.1:0-1964 GCA_964653545.1 uncultured Gammaproteobacteria bacterium
GCCGACCGGCATTCGCGAGTGCCGTCTGCCGGGGTTTCTGCCGGGACGCGGCGCGTTGCTGCTGAGTTTTGGCAGCGCCGCCCGGCCACTGCACTTGCTGGCGGTGCATCTGTCGCTGGGTCAGCGTTCGCGTCACCGCCAGCTGCGCTACCTGTCGCGGCTGGCCGTGCATTGCAAGGACCTGATTCTGCTCGGCGACATGAACTGCCCGGCCTGGCCCCTGGAACGCCACTCGGGGCTGATCCACGCCGGCTTGCGGGTGGCGGACACCGAAGGTCACAGCTACCCGTCCTGGCGCCCCCGGCGTAACCTCGACCACGTACTGGTGTCGTCGGCGCTCAAGGTGCACCGCGCACAGGTACTGGACCATCCGATGTCCGATCATCTGCCGGTGTCTGTGGAACTGGATTTGCCACCGGCCCTGGCTGCCAGTCTGGCCGCCACGCCACAGGCGGCCTGAGCCTGACCGACTGACTCATAAGGAGGACCGGTATGGCAACGCGAGACCTGGAACGCTGGATGTGGGCCGAGGCCTGCGCTCTGCTCGACCAAGCCGACCGGCTGCAACAGCAGTTTTTTGATCCACCGGACGCACGCGCCACGCGACGCGCCTGGCGTCCGCCGGTCGACGTCTACCAAGCGGGCCGCGAACTGGTGATCGTGGCCGCCCTGCCGGGCGTCACGGCCGAGCGCCTGGAGGTCGGCATCGACGGTGCCATGCTGGTCATCGCCGGCGAGCGCCGGCTGCCGCCTGGCCTGCGCGGCCACAACGTGCAGCGCCTCGAAATACCCCGCGGACGCTTCGAACGCCGCCTGCGCCTGCCACCTGGCCACTATCAGATCGGCCAGCACGAACTCAGTCACGGCTGTCTGGTGCTGGTGCTGCACCGGGTCGAATCTCTGACCGGAGAATCAACATGAACTCAGCCAACCCCGAAATCGCCGTCCCCGAGACCGGCACTGTGACCGATGACCTGCTCATAATCCTGCCGGTGCGCAACCTGGTGTTGTTTCCGGGCGTGGTGATGCCACTCACGGTGGGCCGCAAGGGTTCCGTTGAAGCCGCGCAGGAGGCCGCCCGCGGCGACCGTCCGCTCGGGCTGCTGCTGCAAAAGGACGGCAGCATCGACGAGCCCGGCCCGGACGATCTGTACCGCGTCGGCACCGTGGCCAGCGTGCTGCGCTTCATATCCGCGCAGGAAGGCGCGCACCACCTGGTATGCCAGGGCGAGGAACGCTTTCGGGTGCTGGACTTCGTGCCCGGTCACCCGTACCTGATGGCGCGGGTGGAGCGCCTGCCGCCCCCCGAGGAAGCCGGTGTGGACGACGAGGCGCGCGTGCTGAACCTGCGTCAGCAGGCGCTACAGGCACTGGAACTGCTGCCCCAGACACCGGCCGAGCTGGTACACGCCATCCAGGCGACCCAGACCGGCTCGGCGCTGGCCGACCTGATCATCAGCTACATGGATCTCAAGCCCGAGGAAAAGCAGGAAATCCTGGAACTGCTCGACCTGCCGCAACGCCTGACGCGCGTGTCCGAGCTGCTCGCCCGGCGTATCGAGGTGCTCAGGATCTCGCGCGACATTTCCGAACAGACGCGCGAGAAGCTGGACTCACGCCAGCGCGAATTCGTGCTGCGCGAACAGCTGAAAACCATCCAGAAGGAACTGGGCGAAGCCGACGACCAGGCCGCCGAGGTGCAGGAAATCGCCGAGGCCATCGCCAAGGCCGGCATGCCGGAAGAGGTCGAGCAGCAGGCGCGCAAGGAACTCAAACGCCTGGAGCGCATGCCGGAGGCGTCGGGCGAGTACCCAATGCTGCGCACGTATCTGGACTGGCTGACCGAGCTGCCGTGGAGCGCCGCCAGCACCGACAGCCTGGACATCCCGGCCGCGCGACAGGTGCTGGACGAAGACCACTGGGGCCTTGAAAAGGTCAAGCGGCGCATCCTGGAGCATCTGGCC
>CAZZHF010000421.1:0-641 GCA_964653545.1 uncultured Gammaproteobacteria bacterium
GCGGCACGACGTGACGCGGCAGGCGTGGTATGACAGGCCTCTTCCTGCAGCGTGGCTGGCGGCGCTCGCCTGTGCCTGTTGCCCACTCCTGTGGGCAAGCGGATATGCACATTCTTCGCAGCAATGGGCAATGATTGGCTTCGCCATGACGCCTCCGCTGCTTATGCAGTGCATCGCCATCATCTCCTGCATCGGAATCATGAACCAGTGCCGGTACAACATCCGCCGCCGCCGCTTTTTCATCGGGAATTGGCAAAGTGCGCTGGCGATGGTGTCTGAGTCGGCCGATGCCGCGGCCCTCACCCGCGTCCAAGCCTTTGTCGCGTCGCAAACTGGGGCACTGGACGGCGTCGCGCCACACGCGAGGTCGCTGGTCCATGCCGGCCACCCGACCTGTCGTGCGCAGGACCTGGCGGCGGCACATGCCGCGGCCCCCCTGAAGGCCTACGTACTGCCGGGCTTGCGCAATGCGCCCACGCACCCGGTCTCGGATCATCCCTGGATCGCGGACTTCATGGGAAATTTCCAGCAGTTGCGCGCCGAAATCATACAAGCCGTGGCGGGTCCGCAGGCATTGACGCCGTACCCGCTGATCGGCATGGATGCCACCGATCAGGCGGCCGTCGATGCCGTCTTTTGCT
>CAZZHF010000421.1:651-1964 GCA_964653545.1 uncultured Gammaproteobacteria bacterium
CGGGGTTCACGAGCGTGCTGGCGCGTCCAAACGGCGAGCTCTGGGTGCGGCGCACCGAGAACGCGGCGGCCAAGGGCGCGCTGTACGACGTGATTGACCAGAACGGCCGCGTGACGATGCAGGTGCGTCTGCAGGATGGCTGCGATCTCTGCCCGAAACTGGCGCAGCTGGTGGAGCGGCTGGTGCCCGGGGGCCCAGTGCGGGAAGTCATGGTGTCGGTGCTGGAGCCTTCGGGCCATCTTCCGCCCCACATTGACAACACGCTTCCTATGTTGACTCTCCACGTGCCCCTGGTGGCCCCAGCGCCATCCGGCATCCGCATCGGCAATGAGTTGCATCCTTGGATCGAGGGGCAGCCGCTGATCATCGACACGACGTTCGAACACGAGGCATGGAACCATTCGCAACAGCGTCGCGTGAACCTGATGATCGACTTCTGGCCCAATGGACTGACATCGGTGGAGAAGAGATTTTTCTCGGAGGTGTACCGATTGCAGATGAAGCAACACTTGCCTCAGCCATCGCCAACGCATGCAGCAGCTGACGCAGAGTCCTCGGCCGCCTGCGAGCTGCCGCGGCCGCATCGGCAGCCCGGGGCAGGGGGCTGACATGAGCCTGCAACAGTTTGCCGATTGCAGCGTGGCATGCGAACTGCTGGGGCAGCTGCTGCTCGGAGAGCGGCGCTGGGGAACGCAGGCCCTGACCAGGATCACCGCCGCGTTCCTGCGCGATGACGGCAAGCGCCCGCCCTATCAGGACTGCGCGATCTTCATTCCCGGACTTGCGGGAGGCCCCTGGTCAAGCGCGCAGGACCTGCAGCTGGCGTGCCGGCTAGAGGAGGCATGGCCGCTCCTGCAGCATGAACTGCGAACGGCGGTCAGCCAGGCGGATTTCGAGCCGTACCGCCAGGACAATGACGGGTTCCTGGATCTGGAGCACTGGTCGACCGCAGACCTGGTAGTCCTTGGGCTGGAGCATGCCAATGGGCGCCTGGCTCCCAGGACGCTCGAACTCATCAGGGATGCACTGGCGCCAGCGGAGATGGTCACGCTGTCGCGCCTTGCCCCGGGAGGCCGGATACGGCCGCACTGCGGGCCATGGAACACGAGGATCACGATCCATCTCGCCATCGAAGCGCCACCCGACTGCCGCATGCGCGTCGGCCAGGAGTGGAGGGCGTGGGAGGTGGGTCGCTGCACCGTCTTCGACGACAGCTTCGAGCATGAGTGCATCAACGACAGTCCTTCAAACCGGACGGTGCTCCTGTTCGACGTCTGGCACCCGGCGCTTGAACCTCCTGAACTTGCGGTGCT
>CAZZHF010000422.1:0-1964 GCA_964653545.1 uncultured Gammaproteobacteria bacterium
CGAGCGACTACCTCGAAGTCGTGATCACCCGGGCCTGAGCACGCGCCGGCTCGCGCAGGATCCTCTGCGACATGTGCTCCGTCTGCTGCACGAGAAGTGGCAGGTCGGGACGGCAGATGACCAGGTTCGGCAGCCCCATAACCATGGCTTCATCGAGCAGCCTGCAACCCTCAGCGTTCGAGAGACCTGCGCCACGTATCTGCGTGCGCTGCAGTTCAATATCCGGCGGCAGCGTGCTGGTAACGGCCTGACCCGCTTGGGCCCATGCGGGCCACGCGATGGACGTCACGCTGGCTTCCAGCTGGCTGGCGGCCCAGCTCGCCGCCGCGTCCATGAAGGAATTTGCGGCGCAGTGGTCAGTGAAGCCGGGGGTTCCGAGCGTTGCATCCAGCGCGGAAAAGAACAGCAGGCGGTCCGGGGGGCATTCCCGCAATGCCTCGACGAGCGCCAGCGTTCCGTCGACCTTGGGCTCCAGGATGCGCTTGAGCTGCTCCTGGGTCTTAAGTGCTGCGACACCACCCGCAAGCCTGCCGGCCGCGTGGATCACGGTGTCGATCCGGCCCAGCGCCGCCTGCACACTGGCGAGTGCCGCCCCGATTTGCTGCGGCTGCGCGACATCGCATTGCAACTGGATCAGTATGACGCCCAGCGCCGCGAGCTCGCCGCACTGCTGCGATGCCGGGCTGCCTGTGGCTGGAAGCTTAGTCCCCGCCAAGGCGATCTGGCGGACACCGCGCCTGGCATAGTGGGTAGCGATCGCCAATGCCAGACCCCCAAAGCCGCCAGTGATGAACAGGCATTCCGGCGCTGGTTCGCGAGCTGATGGCGGCGGCACGGGAAGGTACTGCCGGACGCGCCTGGTCGCCTGGGTGCGGTGCACCAGAATGCGGCGCTGCGATGCGGGACGCAGGATTTCCTGCGCGATGGCACCGGCGGCTCGCCGCGGCGAGCTGCACAGCTGCTCATCCAGATCCACGCCCGTGAACGTCATGTCCTGGGTCTCGTTGCTCAGGGCAAAGCCGAACCCGCAGGTAGAGGCGCCCAAGGGCGGTGCGGCGCAGCGGCTTTCCACGCAGTCCCGGGTCACAACGGTGAGTGACTGCAAATCGCCGTGACCGCCGGCTCCTAGCGCACGGTGCAGCGCGAGGAGGCTGGCAGCACCAACCTGCAGCGCCATCTGAGTGTCGAATGCCGTATCCAGCCCCCACATGTGGACCACTTCGGCAGGCGCGCCCGTGATGGCGAGCGCTGCCGCGAAATCCTCCTCGCTCCCTGGGCGTACCGTCACCAACTGAGGTGATGCGGCGGAAAAGGTCCCTCCCGGCAAAATCCTTGTGACACTGGCACCCTGTGCGCTCAGGCGCAGTGCAAGTTCTCCTGCGATGTCGCTGTCGCCAAGCAGCCAGTAGGAGGTGGCTGCCTGGCGCGGGCCCTCGATCTGCTGCGGAACCCATACGGGTGTCCAGGCTTGCCCGCCAGAGCGGACGGGCAAGGCACTGCGGTCGGGGGCAAACGACAGGTCCTGGCCATTGAACAAGGTCAACGGCAGTGGCATGCGAAGCGCAGGGGGCTGGACCGCCCCCATGTCTACTTCTGCACCGAGTGACCAGGCCGTGCCCAGCGCTTGCAGCATGCAGGTATGCGCGTCGCAGGCCTCGGGGCGGTTGACGTCATGCAAGCTGGACACAACCCGTGCGGCAGACGACGAATGGATGGCCGCCTCGCGCATCAAGGCGGTGAGCCCATGCCCAGGCCCGACCTCGATCACCAGTGCCGGCTTCAGTGAAAGCAGCGCGGCCGCAGCGTCCCTGAAGCGGACCGTCTCCCGGAGATGGCGAACCCAGTAGGCGGGGTTGCAGGCCGTCTGGTCGCTAAGCAGCTGTCCGGTCACACTTGAGATCACCGGGATGGATGGCGCTTTGCGAGCCACCCGACGCACCTGGGCCTCGAATGCAGGAAGGATT
>CAZZHF010000423.1:0-1000 GCA_964653545.1 uncultured Gammaproteobacteria bacterium
TTGAGGACCGGCGCAGCCTGCTGGACTGGGTGATCCGGCCGGCGCTGCGCTCGGTGCCCGGGGTGGCCGACGTCAACGCGCTCGGCGGCAAGGTGCGCAGCTTCGAAGTGGTGGCCGACCCCGTCAAGCTGGCGGCGGTCGGGCTCTCGACAGCGCAGCTGAAGGCGGCCATCGAAGCGAACAACCGCAACGACGGCGCGGGGCGCCTCGGCGAAGGCGACGAGGTTCTGCTGGTGCGCAGCGAAGGCAGCATCAAGACCCAGGACGACCTGCGCGCCATCATTGTCAAGCGCGGCAACGGCACCAGCGTGCGATTGGGTGATGTCGCTGTGGTGCGGGACGGCAGCGTGACGCGCTACGGCGTGGTCACGCAGGATGGAAAAGCGGAAGCCGTTCAAGGCCTCGTGCTGGGCTTGGCGGGCGCCAACGCGCAAAAGGTGGTCGAGGGCGTCACGCGCAAGTTGGAAGAGCTCAAGCCAACTTTGCCCAAAGGCGTGGAGATCAAGGTCTTCTACAACCGTGCGGAACTGGTGAAGAAAGCTGTGGGAACGGTGTCCAAGGCCCTGTTGGAAGCGACCCTCGTGGTGCTGGTGCTGCTCGGCGCGTTTCTCGGCAACGTGCGCGCAGCCGTGACCGTGGCCGCAGTGTTGCCATTGGCGGCCCTGGCAACCTTCCTGCTGATGCGGATGGCCGGCATGTCGGCCAATCTGATGAGCCTGGGCGGCCTGGCCATCGCGCTGGGCATGCTGGTGGACGCGGCGGTGGTGGTGGTCGAGAACATCGTGCAGCACCTGGGCCACGACCGCTCCAAGGGCAAATTGCCCAAGCTGCACATCGTGTTCCGGGCGGTACGCGAGGTGGCTGTGCCCGTCGCCGCAGGGATCCTAATCATCGTGGTGGTGTTCCTGCCGCTCTTGACGCTGCAGGACTTGGAGGGCAAGTTCTTCGTGCCGGTCGCCATGACCATTGTGTTTGCGCTGGCAAGTTCGCTGCTGCTGTC
>CAZZHF010000423.1:1010-1955 GCA_964653545.1 uncultured Gammaproteobacteria bacterium
CATTCTGCTGAAGAAGGTCGCCCACGAGGACCCGTGGCTGCCGCGCCAGCTGCTGAAGGCCTACGAGCCGGCGCTGGCCTTCGCCATGCGGCGCGAGAAGGTGGTGTACGGCGTGGCCGCAGCGATGCTTGTCGCCGCTGCCATCGTCTACACCCTGGTGGGCAAGACCTTCATGCCGACCATGGACGAGGGCGACATCATCGTCGGTATCGAGAAGCTGCCGTCGGTGAGCCTGGAGGAAACCGCGGCGCTGGACCTGAAGATACACCAGGCGCTGATGCGCAACATCCCCGAAATCACCGGCGTGGTCGCGCGGGCCGGCTCCGACGAGATCGGCCTCGATCCCATGGGCCTGAACCAGACCGACACCTTCCTCGTTCTGAAGCCACGCGAAGAGTGGCAGTTGGCGGACAAGGAGGCGCTGATCGACAAGATCCGAAAAGTGCTGGACGACCTGCCGGGCGTGAAGTACAGCTTCACCCAGCCGATCGACATGCGCGTCTCGGAGATGATCATCGGCGTGCGCGGCGATGTGGCGATCAAGGTGTTCGGCCCGGACCTCGACAAGCTCAACGAGCTGGCCACGCAGATCGAAGCGCTGATCAAGCAGGTTCCGGGCAACCAGGACGTGTACACGGTCGAGAACGACGGCGTGCAATACCTGCGCGTGGCGGTGGACCGGTTGGCGGCGGGACGCTACGGCCTCTCGGTGGAGGACGTGCAGGACGCGCTGCGCGTGCAGATCGAGGGGCAGCGCGCAGGCACCGTGATCGACGGCAACCGGCGCATCCCCATCGTGCTGCGGGGGCCGGACAGTGTCAGAGTCTCGCCCTCCGAATTTGGCGCCATGCGCGTCACGACGTCCGACGGTCAAAGCGTTCCGCTGCAGGAACTGGCGAAGCTCACGCGCGACAGCGGCCCGGTGAAGATCGACCGCGAGATGGG
>CAZZHF010000424.1:0-1949 GCA_964653545.1 uncultured Gammaproteobacteria bacterium
TGAATCCCCGGCTCGACATCGACGGCGAGATTGCGGGCCACCCAGCCGTGCTGCAGCTGGACGGCGTGGGCGAACTGCTGGGCGACGGCACCAGCCTGGGCCGCCGGGCCGCCGCGCGTGTGGCGCAATGGCTTACCAATGCCGAGACGAGCGCTGCCCTGGCGCAGCACCTGCTGCAGCTGATTCCACCGGCGGATGTGAAGGCCGCAGCCGAGGTCATCGGCGCCCTCCGCACCTGGGACCGGCTGACGCTGCGCGGCGGCCGGGAACTGCAGGGCGACATCCTCTGGCTGCGCGTCACAGGCAAGCAGGTGCCGGCTCAGGCGTTGAAGCCCGGCGGCGCGGCCGATCTGCACTGGCGCCGCGGCCTGATCGGCGGTGTGCAGTGGGTGATGATGAACCAGCGTCCGGGCAGCATCACCGGTGACGTGTTCTGGGACCAGCACCGGGTGCCCGGCCGTCGGGTATGGCTGGACACCGAGGACTGCGCTTGTTTCCAAGAGCCCGGCAGATCGAGGCCCGGCATCATTGCTCTCAACCATGTTGAGAGAATCCTGATCGGATGAGCAAGATGCGCGGCAAGGGTGGTGGCGGTCAGCGGCCGCCGGTGACGGCGGTGGCGGGCTCGCGCGCGGCGATCGAACGTGCGTGGCTGACCGCCGTGATGTGTGGTGCCGATCCGCAACGCATCGCGCAGCTTGAACGGATGCTCACCCCAGCAGCGAACGATGCGTTCGAGGCGACGGTGCTTTCGCCAGAGGTGCCACCGAAGTTGCGATAGCCTCGTCCCGGTCCAACTAGCGCCACAGCGGGCTGGCTACGCGGCCCTCAAGTCCGTCACCGCGTAGCTTCGCCTAAGCTCCCCGGCAAACGCGATGGCCTCCACTACGTCGACTTCCAGGCTCATCGACTGGCCGGGCGGCACGGCTCGGATGCGCGCGAAGAGTGCGGCGTCGTCCACCTGGCATGTGAACGTGCGCGCGGCAATGCCCAACTTGCGGGCCGTCGGTGACACCTTGCAGGCCCCTTGCAGCGTCAGGCGTCGTTGGCGGTCGGCCGTGGTGAGGATGGACCCGTCCAGCGTGATCGAGCCCACCACCTTGGGATCGGTGGGCGGCACTTCCGGCACGTCAAAGTGCTCGGCGGCGGCGCCGCGAATGCGACGCCACAGCGTCTGCCGGCGGCCCGCGCGCACCAGCGCCGCGCGCAGCGGATCCACTGGCTGCTCGCCCAGCATCCAGGCTGGCCGCTTGACCTCCACCGGCCGGTACTCGTCCACCAGGTCACGGTTGACCATGCGGCGGTAGGCCTCGGTCTGCAGTGCGTTCAAGGCCTGGGCGATATCGGCGCCGATCTGCTGGGCCACGCCGGCGCCCAGCTTGCGGCCAGCTTCGGGTGCTGCAAGCAGCACAGCGCCGATCTGGTCGGTGTGGCTGCCAGGCAATTGATTCAGCACGGCCAACTTCACGCCCTCCAAGTGGCTGGGCTTGGCATTGACGAGCCTCTGCTTCAGGCCTTCCAGCACCGCGCGCAGCCGGATGGTCTTGGCCGCGGCACGGAAGTCGCCCAGCAGGTCGTCGCCGTGCCGCACCACTGACCAACTGGCCGTGAGCGAAGCAATGCTCTGCCAGCCCGGGGACTCTAGCTCCTGCATCTTGAACGTGGCCATGGTCAGGTGCCCTCCTTGAGTTGTTCAGTAGTCGCGAGCCAGGTCGCGATCACATGGAAGACGCGGTGCAACTGCGTCATCTGCGTCAACGGCCCGGTCTCGTTCTCGCGCAGTTGCACGCCCAGGCGGGTGCGACCCTGGCCGCGGTACTGCGAGCGGGCTGCGGCGAGCGGTGCTCGCACGGTCGGGTAGCGGCCCGTCAACCGGTCTGCATCGGCCGGGACACATCCGTCGTCGGGCGTCATCACGATCAGGTCGTCCGCGCGCACGCCGCTGGCCT
>CAZZHF010000425.1:0-1940 GCA_964653545.1 uncultured Gammaproteobacteria bacterium
AAGCAGTAATCGGTAAACAGCGTCAGTTGCATTCGGTGTCGGTTGCTTTGTGGTTCGGACGGGGATGCTCGCGGCGATTATGTGGCGAAGCCCCACTGCGAGCACTGGCGACCGCCCACCGAACCTGATTGGCATCAAGACCGTGCTTATTGATGTATCCAGAATGCAACTTCGCATACGCCACGCGGCGTATCCGGCCATGCGGCCGTTGCGATTGACCCATCAGGAGGCTTCCATGTTTTGTTACCAGTGCGAACAGACCACCCGCACCCGCAGGGGCGACGGTTGCGCCAACACCGTCGGTACCTGCGGCAAGGACGCCGTCACCGCCGACCTGCAGGACCTGCTGATCCACCTGGTCAAGGGCGTGTCGATGTACGCGCACCGGGCGGCGCAGCTGGGCGCCCGCGATCACGATGTGGACGTGTTCGTGATCGAGAGCCTGTTCACCACGTTGACCAACGTCAATTTCGACCCGTCGCGGTTTGAAACGCTGATCGCCCAGGCCGCGGCAATGCGCGACCGCGCCAGGGCCTGTTACGAAGCGGCCTGTGCCAAGGCCGGGCAGGTTCCTGAATCACTCTCTGGCCCGGCGGCCTGCGACCCCGGCCAGGCCATGGACCAACTGCTGAAAAAGGCCACGGAAGGCGCCATCACGGTGGACCTGAACCGCCTTGGGGCCGACGTGGTCGGCCTGCGCGCGCTGGTGCTGTACGGCATCAAGGGCGCGGCGGCATACTTCGAGCACGCCCATGTGCTGGATCAGGACGACCCGGCCATCTATGCGGAATTCCACCGCCTGCTGAACTTCCTGGCTGAAAACCCGACCGGCGTGGACGACCTGCTCGCCCGTTCGCTTGAAGTCGGTGCCCTGAACTACCGCGTCATGCAGCAGCTCGACGCCGCCGCCACCGGCCACTACGGCCACCCGGAACCGACCGAGGTGCGCACCACCCCGCGCGCCGGCAAGGCGATCCTGGTCAGCGGCCATGACCTGCGCTACCTGGAACAGGTGCTCGAACAAAGCGCCGGGCTGGGCATCAACGTCTACACCCACGGCGAGTTGCTGCCGGCGCACGCCTACCCCGGCCTGAAGCGCTTCCCGCACCTGGCCGGCAACTACGGCAGCGCCTGGCAGAACCAGCACACGGAGTTCGCCGATTTTCCGGGCGCCATCGTGATGACCTCCAATTGCCTGATCGAGCCGCAGCCGGCCTACCGGGCGCGCATCTTCACCAGCGGTCCGGTGGGCTGGCCGGGCGTGCCGCACGTTGCCGGCGGCAATTTCCGCCCGGTGATCGATGCCGCGCTGGCGGCGCCCGGCTTCACCGCCGACGCTGCGCCGCGCAGCATCACCGTCGGCTTTGCCCGCAACGCCGTGCTGGGCGCGGCCGAGCAGGTGGTCGGCGCGGTCAAGTCCGGCGCGCTGAAGCATTTCTTCCTCATCGGTGGCTGCGACGGCGCCAAGCCGGGCCGCAACTACTACACCGAACTGGCCGAAAAAGTACCGCAGGACTGCGCCATCCTGACGCTGGGCTGCGCCAAGTTCCGCTTCAATGACCACGACTTCGGCCGCATCAGCGGTCTGCCGCGGCTGCTCGACGTTGGCCAGTGCAACGACAGCTACTCGGCGATCCAGATCGCGCTGGCGCTGGCCGATGCCTTCGACTGCGGCGTCAACGACCTGCCGCTGTCGCTGGTGCTGTCCTGGCTGGAACAAAAGGCGGTCGCCGTGCTGCTGACGCTGCTGCACCTTGGCGTGCGCAACATCCGCCTGGGGCCAAGCATGCCGGCCTTCCTCACCCCGGCGGTGGTGCAGGTGCTGGTGGACACCTTCGGCCTGACGCCTATCGGCGAGCCGCAGGCGGACCTCGACGCCATGCTGACCGCGGCCTGATCGACCCCACCGGCGCCGGGCACAACCCGGCGCCGGCCGTCGG
>CAZZHF010000426.1:0-1924 GCA_964653545.1 uncultured Gammaproteobacteria bacterium
GAACCTGCGCCTGCGCATCCGCAACGAGGCCGGCCAGATCGTGTGCGTGCTCGGGCCCGAAGGCGACTTGCTGCTCGGCGGCAGCGGCAGCGATGCCCGGCCGCGGCTGCAGGACGCCGCCGGCACCACCCGCATCGGCCTGGACACCGAGGACAACCGGCTGCGCATCCGCAACAGCGCCAACCAGGTGCTGGTCAGCCTCGGCGACAACGCCAACCTGAGCCTGGGCGGCAACGGCTCGGACCGCGACATCACACTGCTTCACACCCAGGGCACCACCCGCATCGAACTCGACGCCGACAACCAGCGCATCCGCATCCGCAATGCGGGCGCACAGGAGATCGCGCGCCTTGACACCGCTCAACGGGGAGCAATGCCCGGCCACTGGCATCCCTCCGATACCGTCGCTGCCGGGGCCGCTGCAGTTCATGCAGCAGCAGGCGGCTCCGGTGCCATTGCCAAGATCGCACCCACCAATGCCAGCTTTGCGGCTGTCAATCTCGGCGGACGGATGCCCGGTTCGGGTCGGCCAGAGACGGCCGCGCCGTCGAGCTCATCGCCAGATAGCTGACCTCCAAGTTGAGCGGCCGGATAGCCGGCGTTCATGGCAGGCAGTGCCCGGCCATCACGAGTCGGTCATGACCGGAAGCTTCCCGGCGACTCAACACATTCGCCGCGATCTCGGAGAAGCCAGTCATCAAGAAGATCCTCGTGTACCTTGGGGCCAGAACGGCAGTCGCCGCCCGGCACCACTCGCGCCACGATCGCCCGCGCGGCGCTGACCTACATCGCCTGCCTGGTGGCGCTGGCGCTGATCACGGCGTGTCCGCAGATTGCGCCGCGGTTGGGGAGGAAGGCGGAGAAGGCGTCGGGCGCGATGCGACTTCGCATCGGCCTCGGGAAGGATCTCGACTTGGTAGCGCGTCACTACGCGCTCAGGCGCGTGCGTGCCTCTGCCCAGGGTACGGACTTGGAAGAGCCCGACACTGGCTCACCCCACCCACTGGTCGCGCGCAATCGGCGGCAGCGCCACCTTGGGCGGGATCACGATCCGCCCGAAACGATCGCTGGCGATCGGCTGCAGCCGCGCCAGGCGTTCGAGCTCCGCGCGCAGAGCAGCCTCTTCGCGGATGCGCCCGCGGTCGTCGGTTGAAAAGCCGTTGGTTCCGTTGGCACTCGGGTCGGCTTTCGGCGCGGACACCTGATAGTGCAAGTGGGGGTGCGGGCCGGCCTCGCCGCTGCGGCCGAGCAGCCCAATCTGCTGGCCGGCAACCACCCGCCGGTTGGGCACCCAGCCCGACTTGAGCAGGTGCGCGTAGTAGTGCATATAGCCGGCGTCGTCAATGATCACCACGACGTTGCCGCCGCGGCCGCCTTCGGACGCAGGCACCACGCCGCTCGCATGGCGCACGCCGCGAAAGTCGATGAAGCAGTTGGCCAGCCAGCCGTCGGTGGTGCTGGCGATGATCAGGCCGAGGTCTCCCAGAATGTCCACCGCGTTGTGGCCCGGGTAGGTGCGGGCGATGCAGATCTGGGTCGAGCCGCGGTCGTCGCCTTGCGGCAGCCGCCGGGTCGGCTGCCAGGGGTTCGGGTATCGCACCGGAAAGGCGGTCAGTCGCAACATATCTTGCTCCCTTGTTTGCGGCGCCGCCGATGGCGCCCGCGCGTCGTTCATTGGATCGGCTGCGGGGCGTATAGGAAAAATAAACGCCCTTTTTCATAAGAACCGAATGTATCGGGAAAGGGTTTGGTTGTCAACCTGACCGGAAAGTCATCCGAAATTCGCAAAATTTGTCTTTGATCAGCAGCAAAAAGTGTTGGTTTTGCCTCCTTTTTTACCCTTCACACAAAAGACGCCCAAGGGGGGGGCGTCAGCGCATTCAGGAAATGCGCTGAAAAGATGGGCCTGGTTCAGACAGACCCG
>CAZZHF010000427.1:0-1903 GCA_964653545.1 uncultured Gammaproteobacteria bacterium
CCGGGATTCTCAACGCACCTGCGCACTGCCCTTGCGACGCGGGTCGCTTGCGGCCTTCATTTGCCCGGTGCGCGGCTGCCAGGCGATGGCCTGCATATTGCCGTAGCGCCGATTCACCTGCTGCAGGGTGTGCCCAAGTTTTTCAAGACCAGCGATGTCGTCGGCACCCAGGCCCTGCGGTTCGTACTCCACCACATCGGGGCTGAACTGGTGGTGGTAGCGGCCGGTCGTCACCCACTCGGCCGGATCGTCGCTGCCCTGCGCGAAGCTCAGCGTCCCCAGCAGCACCATGCTGATGATGCGACTGCCGCCGGGCGTGCCGAGCACCGCCACCGCATCGCCACGGCGCAGGATGGTCGGCGTCATGCTCGACAGCGGCCGCTTGCCGGGCGCGATGGCATTGGCGTGGCTGCCAATCAGCTTGTACGCGTTGGGGCTCCCGGACTTGGCCGAAAAGTCGTCCATCTCGTCATTCAGCAACACGCCACTGCCGGGCGGCATGAAGCCGCTGCCAAACGGGATGTTGACGCTGAGGGTGGCCGACACGATGTTGCCGGCGGCATCCACCACCGAAAAATGCGTGGTGTCGGTACCTTCCGGACCGGTCGGCGCGCCCGGCAGGCTGGCGCTTGGTGTCGCGCGGTCGGTCCGGATGCCGGCGCGCAGGCCGGCGGCGTAGTCCTTGCTGCTGAGCAGGGCCAGCGGCATGGCCACGTAGTCGGGATCGCCCAGATACTCGGCGCGGTCGCGGTAAGCCCGGCGCATGGCCTCCACAATCAGGTGTTTACGCGTGACCGGATCGCGCAGATTCAGCGCGTAACCTTCCAGAATATTCAGAGCGGTCAGCAGGGCCACGCCGCCGGACGATGGCGGCGGCGCGGTCAGCACCTCGACCTCGCGGTAACGCCCGCGCAGGGGGGTGCGTTCCACGGCGCGGTAGTCGGCCAGATCAGCCAGGGTCCAGGCGCCGCCGGCAGTGTTGACACCCTCCACCAGCAGCCGCGCCGTTTCGCCGCTGTAAAAGCCGGGCTTACCCTGGCGGGCCAGCCGCTGCAGGGTCGCGGCCAGATCCTTTTGCACCAGCCGGAAACCGGCCTTGGGCGGCTGGCCCTGGTCCAGGAACACAGCGGCCGCGGCCGGGGCGGCAGCCAGCGCCTTGTGCCGCATGCCGACCATCTGTCGATGAAACTCATCCGGCTCGAAGCCCTCCGTCGCCAGCCGAATGGCCGGCGCCAGATTGCGCTCCAGGCCCAGCCGGCCACAGCGCTTGCCGACCTGCACCAATCCCGCGGGCTCGCCGGGAATACCAGCCGCCAGTGGCCCATTCAGGGATTTCTCCCTCACCGGCTTGCCGTCGTCGCCCAGGTACATATCGCGCGAGGCGCTTTGCGGCGCCCGCTCGCGGGCATCGACAAACAGGGCTTTGCCGCCCTTGAGCTGGATCAGGTAGAAAGCCCCCCCTCCGATACCCGAACTGACCGGCTCGACCACCGCCAGGGCGGCGCTGACCGCGACCGCGGCGTCGCAGGCATTGCCGCCAGCAGCAAGAATCTCGAAGCCGGCCTCGGTGGCCAGCGGGTGCGCACTGGCAATGGCACCGAGCTTTGGGGCAGCCGCCAGGGGGCTGGCGACGAGGGTGACAAGAACAATAGTTAGCAAACGTTGCACGGGAAACCTCGGCGACCGATTGGGTAATTACATTCCGGTAAAGCAAGCACCGCCGTCGACCGAGATCATCTGCCCCGAGACAAAGTCCGACAGCGCCGACAGCAGATACACGGCGGTGCCGACCAGGTCGTCGGCGTATTGCTCGCGGCCCAGCGAGCAGATGGACTTCATGGCGTCGGTGATGCCCTCGGCATGGTTCTCGCGCATGATGTCCTTGCTTGCCTGGCTCTGTATG
>CAZZHF010000428.1:0-1902 GCA_964653545.1 uncultured Gammaproteobacteria bacterium
ATTTCGCAAGCCGCGCGCGGCGCCCAAGGAGGGGATGTAATGTCGAACAACGGACTTGACCTGGCTGCGCTGGTGGACGAGCAACACGGCCTAGTCAGCATGAAGGCCTACGCCGACTGGGAGGTGTTCCGGGTTGAGCAGGAACGCGTATTCGGCCGCGCCTGGCTTTACGTCGGTCACGACACGGAAGTGCCGCGCAACGGGGATTACGTAACCCGCCAGATGAGTCAGGACCCGGTCATCCTGACCCGCGACAATCACGGACAGCTGCGGGTTTTCCTGAACATGTGCCCGCACCGCGGGGCCCTGGTCCTGCGCAGCGAGGCCGGCAATGCACCGAGCTACGTGTGCCCGTATCACGGCTGGACCTACGAGAATACCGGCCGTCTGCTGGCCACCTGCCATCCGCCTGGGCGCTACGAACAGATCGGCGTGCAGCACAAGCAGCGCCTGGTCGAAGCGCGCGTGGCCACCTACGCCGGCTTGATATTTGCCACCTTCAACCCGGAGCTGGGGAGTCTGGACGACTACCTGGGCGACGCGCGCTGGTATCTGGACCTCTACCATGCCCGCACGCCAGGCGGCATGGTCGTACTGGGTCCACCACACAAGTGGGTGGTGAATGGCAACTGGAAACTCGGCGCGGCCAATTTCGGCGCCGACGGCCCGCACGCCACCAAGGTGCACGGGCCGATCTCGCGGTTGTCCTTTGGCGACTTCGCCGGCGCGCAAGAGGCGCTGATCAAGGCGCTTGAGGAAGGCCCCGCCATCGTCATGGGCAACGGCCATAACGGCACTACCTCGCTGTCGCCCGAGATGATCCCGGAGTTTCTGGGTAGACCACCTGAGTGCGTGCCGCTGTACCACCAGGCGCTGTCGCCGGGGCAGGTCAAGGTCGTGGCGCGCAACTTTGCCGGGGTGCAGACCATATTCCCGAATTTCTCGTCCGTTGAAGGGCCGGGTCGAACCGATCTGGCCGAGCCGCCAGTGTGTTTTTTGAACATCCGGGTGTGGCAGCCGGTGGCGCCGGACCGCACCGAAATCTGGGGCTGGTTCCTGGCCGAGAAAGAGGCCAGTGAGGAGTGGAAAGCCATGACCATGCGCTCTGGCCTGCGCACGTTCAGTTTTGCCGGCACTTTCGACCAGGACGACGCCGAGGTGTGGGCGTCCATCGGCTGCGCCACCCGCGGGGCGGTTGCGCAGAGCGAGGCAGCCAGCTTCGAGATGGTCCAGCATTACCGGGGCCAGCTGGTCGAGGATTATCCCGGCCCGGGCAAGGTCTACCCCACCATCTGGTCCGAGGTCGGGGAGTTCGACATCCTGCGGCACTGGTACCACCTGATGAACACCGCCTGAGGAGGGACGGCGCATGCAACCGCGTACCACCGGCGAGCCGGTCGACGACCGCGAATACCGCCAGATTCACGAGTTCATGGACGACGAAGTGGACTGCCTCGACAGCCGCGATTACGACGGCTGGCTGGCGCTGCTGACCGAGGACATCCGCTATGTGGCGCCGCCGCGTGGCTTCTATGAGCGCGGCCACGAGCGGCGGATTGGTCTTGAAAATCCGTACCTGGACGAGACCATGGGCAGCCTGCAAATCCGCGTCAATCAGCAGAAAGAGGCCATCAACACGGTGGCCGAGAACCCCTATACCTTCGTGCGTCGCTTCGTGACCAGCGTGCGGGCACGCCGCAGCCAACTCCCGGATGAGTACCGGGTCAGGAGTAACGCCCTGGTCGTTCGCACGCGACCCACCGACCAGGTACCGCAGCTGGTCAGTGCGCGTCGGGACGACGTACTGCGCCGGGTGGATGGCCAGCTCAAACTGGCCGCTCGCACCGTCTACTTCGACCACAACGTGTTCCACACCGGGAATCTGGCGTTTTTTGTGTGAGG
>CAZZHF010000429.1:0-1875 GCA_964653545.1 uncultured Gammaproteobacteria bacterium
TGACCACCAGCGCTGGCGGCAGGCCGGCAAGGTCGGTCGTGAGCAAAGGCGACACCTGCGGGTCAAGGGCCACTTCGGTGCTCGCCAGGTAATGTTCCCGAAACCAGCTCATGGCACCGGCGGTCAGGCCATAGCCTTCGCCACAGGCGCGGTAGGACTCGCCGTCCAGGCGCGACAGGTCGGTCACCGGATACATCAGCAGCTGGGCGCGTAGCGGCGCGTTGCCACTGTCGCGGGCAGCAATCGCGACTACCGCGGCAAGATTGCCGCCGGCGCTGTCGCCTCCGACCGCCAGACGGGTCGGGTCAAACCCCAGTTCGTCCGCGTGGGTCGCCGTCCAGGCAGTGGCGGCGATGGCGTCCTGCGCCGCGGCTGGAAAGCGTTGTTCCGGCGCCAGGCGGTAGTCCACGGCCAGCACGCCGCAACCGGCCTGCGCGGCCAGGTCGCGGCACAGGTCGTCGTGGCTGTCGAGGTCGCCAATCACCCAGCCACCGCCATGGAAGAACACCAGCCCGGCCAGGGTGCCGGTTGTCTGCGGGCGGTACAGGCGTGCCTTGAGTGGGCCACCGGGCCCAGGCAGGGTGAGGTCGCGTACCTGCGCCAATGGCGTGCTGGGGCCGGCGGTCATTTTCAGCTGCATGGCGAATCCCACACGCACCTGCTCGGGGCTCAGCGCTTCGAGCGGCGGCGGGTTCATGGCGGCAAGCTGGGCTAGGTGGGCGGCGACTTGTGGATGCAGTTGGCCGGACAGGGGGGCCGCCAGGGCCGATTCAAGATCTTGGTTCATAGGACTCACAACAGGAAGCTCAGGTTGTCGATGGCCTCGTCGCTTTGCGTCAGCAGCACGGTTTTAGCCTTGATCTGGAAACTGTCAGCGCGGGCAAGCAGGCGGTGCTGGCTGACCCCGGACCAGATTTCCTGGCGCCCGCGCCGCAGTTCAGCCAGTAGAAAGTTGGAACGGGTATGCACTTCGCCCTCGCGCAGCTCGAAGCGGATATTGCCAACAATCCGGCGCATGCGCGAGCGCGGGCGCTGGCTGTGCGCGGCCGGGCTCGCCAGGCGCCACACGCGGTCCTGCAGGCGGGCATGGTCGTCGTAGATCAGCGACACCTCGCGCGTCGGGTCACCGCCCGCGCGGCCATTGCACGGAACCCAGTAACAGGCGTCCGGGGTCCACAGTGCCAACCATTCCTCGACGGCAAACTCGTCGAGCAGATCCGCCTCGTGAAACAGGAACGACTCGATAGTCTCGCGCGTGATGTCCATGCCTGCTCAAGCCTCGCTCATCATCCGTTTCCATTCGCGCAGTTGTCCGCGCTGGGTGGTTTCGTCGCCGGGCATGCCGATGATCGAACCGTCTGGGTCCTGGCGCTCGCGCTCCAGGCCGCGCGCCAGATAGACCCACGGCTCCACCGTGGCGCCCAGGCCTTGCTGGTTACGCTCGAAGATTTCGGCGTCGTCCGGTGCTCCAGCCCCGGCCGGGCCATAGAAGGACTCGTGCTGGCGCAGCCGCATTTCGTTGATGGACGGCGGCACGTCCTTGAGGAGTGCCGGGAACATCAGCACCTCGGTGTCGTCCACCGCCAGCGGCCGGATGATGCGGATCTGGATGCCGATCAGTTGCAGGTTGGGATAGATGCCGACATGCGGGTCGCCGGCCCAGGCCAGCAACTCGCGGGCACGCTGCGGGCCATGGGCCTCCTGCATGGCGGCGATGTAATCCTCGCCACCCGGACGCTTGCGGATGCCGGCCAGGTACTCGTCCACGTGCGCCAGGCGGCTGGGGAACATGTCGAGCAGAACATGGCCGTTGCCGGCGTCGCGGGTGAGGTTGCCGGACTCGTCGCAGAACGGGTCGCCATGGTGAAGATTGGC
>CAZZHF010000430.1:0-1873 GCA_964653545.1 uncultured Gammaproteobacteria bacterium
AACAGGCGTCCGCGTACCGCAGACGGCGTGGGATCAGGAAGCGTGCAGGGGCGGCCCGCGCGGGGGCGGGCGACAAAAGCGGGGGGGAGAAATGGCGACCCGTGGCGGGTCCGCAGGGCCTATCCGCAGTCGGGCAAGCAAAAGAACCACCAGCCAGAACGCGGCCAGCAGCAAGGGCTGATCCAGGCTCGACTTGCCAAACTTGGTCAGCGCATCGCCAAGCAGCGACACGTCCCGATCCACGTGGTCCTGGCCATCGTGATGCTCGGCGTGATGGCCGGCATCCGTCACATGCAAGCTGGCCGGTGGCTCGCCGCCATCGAAGCACAGATGCATGTGCGCGCCGCCCAGCCGCACAAACAGCAGCGCGACACAGACCAGGGTCAGTAACCAGGGGCGAGGCAAACAGCGCAGGGGCATGGCACGAAGTCTAGCGGAATCCAGATACCGAAGCTTGATTTATCCCGGCGGAGGGGGACGCCTCTCAGGCCGCCCTTTTGCAAGTGCTGGCCGCAGCCGCTAGCCTCGCATCGCCCTTGCTTCGAAAGGAGACCGTTCATGCCCGTTCCGGCGCATATCTTGAGTGGTTACCGGGTGCTTGACCTGAGCCAGGTGGTGGCCGGCCCGACCACCGCACGCCTGATGGCCGAAATGGGCGCCGAGGTGATTAAGGTGGAGCTGGCGCCCGACGGCGATTTGTCGCGGCGGCTGCCCTATATCCGCGACGGGCGCAGTGCCTACTTCGTGCAGCAGAACCGCGGCAAGAAAGGCCTGTGTGTGGACGTACGTACCCCGGCCGGGCGGCAGATCCTGAGCGATCTGGCGGCACAGGTGGACGTGCTGATCGAGAATTTCTCCCCCGGCGCCATCGGCCGCATGGGTCTGGACTGGGACACCGTGCATGCGCTCAATCCGCGCCTGGTGATGTGCTCGATCTCGGCCTTTGGTCAGAGCGGGCCGCTGGCCAATCTGCCGGGCTACGACTACATCGCGCAGGCCTACTCCGGCTTCACCAGCCTGATTGGCGAGCCGGATGGCTCGCCCTATTTTCCGCAGTTGGCCTTCGGGGATGCCGCCACCGGCGGTTTTGCGCTGGCGGCGGTGCTGGCGGCCTTGCTACACCGCGAGCGCGGCGGCCCGGGACAGTATCTGGATATCAGCCTGCTGGATATTTATGTCAACGGCCAGGAAATCGGCATCCAGGCAGTGAGCGCGAGCGGCGGCAGTCTCGTGCCGCGGCGCACCGGCCGGCAGCATTTTTCCGTGGCGCCGCTGGGTATTTTCAAGGGCGCGCAGGGTTATCTGGTGATCGTTGCGCTCGGCAGGCAGTGGGATCAGCTGTGCCGCGTCATGGGCCAGCCGCAGCTGGCAACTGACCGGCGCTTTTCGGAAAACGCGACGCGCGTGGCCAACCTGCCCGACGTCGTGACGCTGATCGAGAACTGGCTGGCCGCGGTCGGTGACGATGCCGAGGCGATTCGCCGGCTCGAAGCCGAGCGCGTGCCGGTGGCACCGGTGCTGTCGGTGGAGGAGGTGGTGAAGTTGCCCCATGCGCGGGTGCGGCGCACGGTGCGAACCATTTTCGATCGTGCGCTGGGCGAGTTCGACGTGCCCGGCGTGCCACTGCGTTTTTCAGCGTTTCCCGACGAACTGCCGTTGCAGGCGCCGTTCCTGGGTGAGCACAACGCGCAGGTGCTGGGCGAGCTGCTGGGCTACGACGCGGCGCATATCGGCGCGCTGCAAACGCAGGGCATCCTCCAGTCGCGGCCGGTATAAAACGGTTCCTGGCGCTGGCGAGGTCAGTTCACACCACGCCGGCTGCGCGCAGGGCATCCAAGTCACTTGCTGCCAATCCCAGAGCGCCATATACCTG
>CAZZHF010000431.1:0-1857 GCA_964653545.1 uncultured Gammaproteobacteria bacterium
CTGATGAGCGTGACCGGCGAGGCCGGCGGCCGGCCGCTGCGTGCCGGCACCGTGATTGCCGACGACATGGCCGGCTGGCAGGCCGCCATCGGTACGCTCGCCGCGCTGCACCACCACACCAAATCCGGCGAGGGCCAGCTGGTGGATGCCTGCCTGACGGACTCGCAGCTGTACGCCACCTCCTACGGCATCATGGCGGCCGCCGAAACCGGTCACATCTGGCAGCGCTCGGGCAACGCCATCGGCGGTGGCGCACCCATGAACACCTATCGCACCTCAGACGACCACTGGCTGTGCCTGTTCGCCCCGTTCGAAAAGCAGTGGCAGGCCCTGTGCGTGGTCATGGGCCAGCCGGAACTGGCCAGTGACCCGCGCTGCGTGGACTGGAACGCCCGCGTTGCCAATGCTGAATTCATCGATCTTGAAGTTGCCGCCTGGATCGCGACCATGACCGCCGACCAAGCCGAGGCCACGCTTGAAGCAGCCGACCTGGTCGCGGCACGGGTGATGGACTTTGGCGACATCGTCAAATTCCCGCATTACCACGCCAGGGACATGATCGTGAAAGCCGAACACGCCGTGCACGGCCCCATCACGCACTACGGCGTTGCCACTAAACACTCGCGTACCCCGGGCGGCGTACGCCGGGCGGCACCCCTTCTGGGCGAGCACAACGCCGAAGTACTCGGCGGCGAGCTTGGCCTGGGAGCGGCCGAACTGGCCGACCTGAAGACGAAAAAGATCATTTGAGCCATGCCGGCACCGCCACCCCTGCTGGAGCAGATTCGTGCCCTGGTGGCCACGCCCTCGATCAGCAGCTTCGAACCAGAGCGAAACAGCAGTAACCGGGCGGTCATCGACCTGCTGGCCAGCTGGCTCGAAGACCTGGGTTTCCGTATCGAAATCCAGGACCTGCACACCGACCCAGCCAAGGCCAACCTCATCGCCACCCTCGGCCAGGGCGACGATGGACTGATTCTGGCCGGCCACACCGACACCGTACCGTGCGACCCGGCCCTGTGGCGACGCGATCCGTTCACCCTGCACCAGGCCGATGACCGCCTGTATGGCTTGGGCACCGCCGACATGAAGGCGTTCCTGGCGCTCGCTATCGAGGCCGTGCGCGACCTGCGCGTCAGCGACCTCAAGCGACCCCTGGTGCTGCTCGCCACCGCCGACGAAGAAAGCGGCATGCTCGGCGCGCGCACGCTGGCCGCCGCCGGGCGACGCCTGGGCCAGCACTGCATCATTGGCGAGCCGACGGGCCTCAAGCCGATCCGCCAGCACAAGGGCGTCATCGACGAGCGTATCCGGCTTATAGGCCAATCGGGCCACAGCAGCGACCCGACCCTGGGTAACAGCGCGCTCGAAGGCATGCACGCGGTGATCAGCGCCCTGCTCGCCTGGCGCTGCGAACTGCAACAACGCCACCGCGATGCGGCCTTCAGCGTGCCCGTTCCCACGATGAACCTGGGCCACGTCCACGGCGGCGACAACCCTAATCGCATCTGCGGGGAGTGCGAGCTGACGCTAGACCTGCGTCCACTGCCCGGCATGTCCATGGCCGACCTGCGAGCGGAACTACGGGCACGCGTGCAGGCGGTGGCCGACACACGGGGACTGGCAGTGGAATTCGAGGCCATCTTCGACGGCCTGCCGCCCCTGGCCACATCTGCCGACGCGCACATCGTACGCCTGGCCGAACAACTGGCCGGCGCCAGCTCCGGATCGGCCGCATTTGGCACCGAGGGGCCGTACTACAACGCACTAGGCAGCGAAACCGTCATTCTCGGCCCGGGCGATATCGCCCAGGCTCACCAGCCTAACGAGTATCTGGCACTGGACAGACTCACGCCC
>CAZZHF010000432.1:0-1855 GCA_964653545.1 uncultured Gammaproteobacteria bacterium
ACGAGGAACTGGCGCTTTGAGCTATGAGGAGCTCCTCGCCGAACTAGGCCAGTTGAATGTCAAGCTCGCGGTCGAGGAAGGCCAGCTGCGTGTGCGCGCCCCAACCGGGGTGCTTACGGATCGCCTGCGCAAGGCCCTCCAAGATAATAAATCGCAGCTTCTGGACTGGGTAATCCGGCGCCAGGCGCAGCGTCAGCTGACACAGCAGGCTATCGCGGCGCGTCCGGTTGATAGGCCGATCGAACTGGCGTATGCCCAGCGCCGACTCTGGTTGCTGCAAGAGCTCGAGCCGCGCAGCAGCGCGTATAACATTCCACTTGCCTTGCGCCTGTCGGGCCCGCTGGATGTTACGGCCCTGCAGCGCGCGTGGGCCGGGATCATCGAGCGGCACGAGGTCTTGCGCAGTTGCTACCCGGTCGTGGGAGGCGTTCCCCATGCGCAGATCAATGCCGGGGATGCAGTGACGCTGGAGGTGGCCGACGTCCGTGCGCTGACATCCACGCAGCGCGAAGCGGCCCTTGCCGAGCGTTATCAAGCGCTGGCTACGCACGTGTTCGACCTTTCACGCGGGCCCGTTGTGTGTGGCGAGTTGCTACACCTGGGGCCCGACGAGCACGCCTTGCTGGCGGTGGTGCACCACATCGCGGCCGATGGCTGGTCGCTGAATCTTTTGGTGGGCGAGCTCACGCGCCTGTATGCGGCTTACAGCGAGGCCGCGCAGCCGCGACTCGCGCCGCTAGAGACGAGCTATTTCGATTACGCACACTGGCAGCAGCAAACGCTGACCGGTGACAATCTGCTCGCCCCGCTTGCCTACTGGCGCGAACAGCTACAGGACGTGCAGGCGCTGGACCTGTCGCGCCGATCGCGGCCGCCGCTGCAGTCGTTTGCCGGCGAGGTGCTGCGTTTCGAGTTGACGCCGGGCGTTGTCACGGGCCTGGAGGCCCTGGCGCAGCGGTCCGAAGCATCGTTGTTCATGGTGTTGCTGACAGCCTTCAAGGCCTTGCTGTTTCGTTACACCGGGCAGACCGACATCTGCATCGGGACGCCGGTAGCCAATCGTCGCCGGGTGGAACTCGAGCCGGTGGTCGGCTGCTTTGTAAACAGCCTGGCCCTGCGTACCCGGATTGACCCGCAGGCAACGTTCGAGTCGTTGCTGGCCCGGGTGCGCGATGTCTGCCTGGCAGCCTATGAGCACGAGGATCTGCCGTTTGAGCTGCTGGTCGAGGCCCTGGGCGTTGAGCGGGACATGAGCCGGACGCCCGTGTTCCAGATCCTTTTTGTGCAGCAGAGCTTCGATCAAAAAAACGTGCGCACTGGCGATCTCCAATGGGAGCCATTGGCACAGCAGGACCAGTCCGCGAAATTCGACCTGACGCTGGCGTTCGGTGTTCTGGACGGCCGCCTGGTGGGCGAGATCAACTACTGCACGGCCTTGTTTGACGCGGTCGAGATTAACGGGCTGGCAGGCCACCTGCAGCACCTGCTGGCGCAGGTGGCGGTCCAGCCGGCCATGGCGCTGATCGACCTGCCGCTTCTCGACGCTGAGGAAGTGGCATTGCAGAAGGTGGCTGCAGCAGGGGCGATCACACCAGCACCGGCGCCCAGAAGCGTGCACGACTGGTTTGAAGCCCAGGCAGCGGCCACGCCAGACCAGGTGGCGGTGCGACAGGGTGTACGGCAGTTGAGTTATGCCGGGCTCGATGCCTACGCCAACCAGGTGGCCAACTGGTTGCTGCAGGAAGGCCATGCGCCAGGCCGCGTGGGCATCTGCTTGGAGCGCGGTCCGGATTTGCTGGCCGCCATTCTTGGCGTGATCAAGGCGGGCAGTGCCTACGTGCCGCTCGATCCGGCG
>CAZZHF010000433.1:0-1847 GCA_964653545.1 uncultured Gammaproteobacteria bacterium
TCTGCCGCAGCGGCGCCAGGATGCCGTTGATGCGCTTGGCCGACAGGCCCTTGGCGGCGCGCCCCGGCACCTCAGCCAGCTTGTTGCGAAAGGCCAGGATGTCGCCCTTGCCGATCTGGCCCACGGGCTTGCCGCCGAAGTGCGGTGCCAGGTGCCCGTCAATGGTGGAGCGCAGCACCCGCACATGCGATCGGCGCCATTCGACAGCGTGGTTGGTGAGCCAGTCTTCGGCGAAGGCCCGAAAGGCGGGCGTGTTGGGCACGGCCTCTGCCTGCGGTCCCGGCGCCGCCAGGGGCCCCAGAGGCGCGCTGCCGACCGCAACCTGCGCCGCCGCCGCGGCGGGCTTGATGCCGCGCTTGCTGCCAGGAAAGCGCTTCTCGTAGTCGAAGGTGCCGGCGGCGATCTCTTCCTCGATCGCGCGCAGGGCCTTCTCCAGCCGCTTGCGGTGCGTCGCCGTGTCGGTCAGCGCCGTGTACTCGCGGCAGCGCTCCCCCAGGTAGCGAAAGTCCAGGAACAAGGTGCCTTTGCCGGCCAGGACGCGCACGCTACCCATGGAGCACCCCGCCATTGGCCATGGGGATGGCGGCCGCCCCGCCGACAGTCGAGGCTTTGCCGATGTCTTCGGCGATGCGGTCCCAGATGAACAGGATCTTGCGGCCGCCGAAGGGCCGGATGTAGTGCACCCCTTCCAGCAGCACGCTGTCCTTCAGCCGCTCGCGGATGGTGCGCACGTCGTACTTGATGCGGGCCGACAACTCGTCGGTGGTCAACAGTTCGGATGGCATGTCACTCCTTGTCTGTCCGCTATATCGCTAGACATGTTCATTGTATGTCGCTCAATCTAGCGGTCAAGCTGTCTAGCAATGCGGTATGGAATGCCTAGAATCCGCGCAGGCCACCGCACACCCCACCATGACCCGCGCACAACTCAACGTCCGCGTCAGCGACACGCTGGAGCAGGCCATCGACAAGAAGCGCATCGAACTCAGCGCCAAGCTGGGCACCATTCCTTCGCGTTCCGATGTGGTCCGCTTTGCGCTCGAGGCGTATCTGGGCGTGGACCTGTCGGAAACCGAAGTGGATGGGCGGCGCACGGCGCCGGCCAAGGCCCGGCGCCGCTGATCCCGCCAGCCCCACCCATGGCACCCCAACCGGAAGCTGCGGCCCGCCAGGAGATCGACCTGCTGCTCACCCAGGCCGGCTGGGTGGTGCAGAGCATGGCGCAGGCCAACCTGCATGCGGCCCTGGGCGTGGCGATCCGCGAGTTCCCGCTGAACACGGGCCACGGCTTTGCCGATTACCTGCTGTACGTGGATGGCAAGGCCTGCGGTGTGATCGAAGCCAAACGCCAGGGCACACCGCTTCGGGGCGTGGAACCGCAGAGCGCGCGCTATGCCCAGGGCCTGCCCGCCACGCTGCCCGCTTGGGCACGGCCCCTGCCGTTCCTGTATGAATCCACCGGTGTGGAAACCCACTTCACCAACAGCCTGGACCCCGCGCCGCGTGCGCGCGCCGTGTTCGCCTTCCACCGGCCCGAGATGCTGGCGCAGTGGCTCAAGCTGCTGCCCTTGGCCACCGCGGCCTCAACGGGCGAACCTGCCGCCCACGCAGCCCAGGCCAGCCCCGCCACTGTGCTGGCTCGGCTGCAGCACATGCCCGAACTCGTCACCGAGTGGGGCGACTTCAAGCTCTGGCCCGCACAGATCACCGCCATCCGCAACCTGGAAGCCAGCCTGGCGCTGAACAAGCCTCGTGCGCTGATTCAGATGGCCACAGGCAGCGGCAAGACCTTCACCGCCATCAGCTTCATCTACCGCCTGATCCGCTTTGCCGGCGTGCGGCGCGTG
>CAZZHF010000434.1:0-1830 GCA_964653545.1 uncultured Gammaproteobacteria bacterium
CGAGCCTGTTCCTGACGCCCGAGGTGCGCCGCGCCATGGGCGAGCAGGCGGTGGCCTTGGCCCGGGCCGTGGATTACCACTCAGCCGGCACGGTGGAGTTCATCGTCGATCAGGAGCGCAATTTCTATTTCCTGGAGATGAACACCCGCCTGCAGGTGGAGCATCCGGTGACCGAACTGGTGACCGGTGTCGACCTGGTCGAGCAGATGATCCGCGTCGCCGCCGGCGAGCCGCTGACGCTGCACCAGCAAGACGTGACGCTGACCGGCTGGGCCATCGAAGCGCGCGTGTATGCGGAGGATGCGCGGCGCGGCTTTCTGCCCTCGATCGGTCGCCTTACCGACTATCAGGAGCCGGCCGGCCCCGGCATTCGCGTCGACTCGGGCACCTACGAGGGCGGCGAAATTTCCATGTATTACGACCCGATGATTGCCAAGCTGATCGCCTACGGCGCCGATCGCGAACAGGCCACGGCGCGCCTGCTGGATGCCCTGGACGGATACGACATCCGCGGCGTGACCACCAATCTGGACTTCCTGGGCAGCCTGTTGGCCCACCCGCGTTTCCAGGCCGGTGATATCTCGACCAATCTCATTGCCGAGGAATACTCCGATGGTTACGTCGACCCCCCGGTTGACGAGCGCGAGCGCGAGCAGTTCGCCGTCATCGCCGCCTATATCCGCGCCCAGCAGGAACTGCGCGCCCGCCACGTGCATGCCGGGGACGCCGACAGTCCCTGGAAACTGCTGAAACGCGCGGGGCAGGGAGGCTGACACATGGCGGATAAGGATCAGGCGTATTACGTGACAGTCCAGGGCGAGCCGGTGCGCCTGGATATTGGCGAAGTTGACCAGGGCAGCGCGCGGTTTGCCATCGGCGAGCACACCCACGTGGTCCAGGGTCGCTTCCACCCCGGCCAGGCCTTGCAGGAACTGACCATCGATGGGTACCCGGTGCGGTTCCGGGTGGAGCAGGCGGCGGGACGATTGACCATCAGTCGGCGCGGACGGCGCGTGAGCACACGGGCGTTGAGCGCGCTGGAGCACGAGCTGTACAGCCTGATGCCGAAGAAACAGGCGCCGGATACCTCCAACCTGGTTCTGTCGCCCATGCCAGGCAAGTTGATCGCGCTGTACGTGGAGAACGGCGAGCAGGTCAAAGCCGGTGCGCCGCTGTGTGTGATTGAGGCGATGAAGATGGAAAACGTGCTCCACGCGGAGCGTGACGGCACGGTAGTCAAGCTGGAGGTCCAAGCCGGTCAAACGGTGGACGCCGACCAGCTGCTGATCCAGTTCGCTTCCGTTGGCTGAAGGCAGATGATCGGTCGCCTGAACCACATCGCCATCGCCACGCCAGATCTACGCGCCGCGGCGCTGCGTTACCGCGAGTCCCTGGCCGCCCCGGCGCAGGTGTCGGAACCCCTGGCGTTGCCCGAGCATGGCGTCACCACGGTGTTCGTGGACACCGGCAATACCAAGCTGGAGCTGCTGGAGCCTCTCGGCGAGCACTCACCGATCGCCAAGTTCCTGGAAAAGAACCCGGACGGTGGCTTGCACCACCTGTGCTTTGAAGTTCCGGACCTTGCCGCGGCCATTGCCACGGTCAGGGCCGCCAATATCCGCGTGCTGGGCGAGCCGCGCATTGGCGCGCACGGCCTGCCGGTGGTGTTCCTGCACCCCAAGGATTGTGGCGGGGTGTTGATGGAGTTGGAGCAGACCGGAGCGGATACGGGCGTTTGAGCGCGCTTTTTAACCGCGTTACTTTGGAGTGGCCGGCAAGTGTCTGCCGGCACGTGAGCGTGCCTATCAAATGTCATTATAAATGCCTTGC
>CAZZHF010000435.1:0-1824 GCA_964653545.1 uncultured Gammaproteobacteria bacterium
CAGTTCTATCACTGCTTCGGATGCGGCGCCCATGGCTCGGCGATCGGCTTTCTGATGGCCCTGGACCGGCTGGAGTTCCCCGAGGCAGTCGCTGACCTGGCGCAGCGCCTGGGGATGGCATTGCCACAACAAGCCATGGACAGCACCGACACGGGACCCCCTGTCACCGGCCTGTATGACGCGCTGCGCGCGGCCAGCAGCTTCTACCAAAAGCAGTTACGCCAACACCCGGCGGCAGGCGGCGCCAAGGGTTACCTCAAGGAACGCGGGCTCGACGGCAGCACGGCCACGCGCTTTCACCTGGGATTTGCTGCCGACGAATGGGACAACCTGCGACGTGCTCTTGGCGAGCAGTTCAGCGGCGACCTGCTGCGCCAGGCCGGGCTTGTGACTGGCGACAAGGAACCGGGTTATGACCGTTTTCGCGGGCGGGTGATGTTTCCTATCGAAGACCGCCGCGGCCGGGTGCTGGGCTTTGGTGGGCGCATCCTCGGCGAGGGTGAGCCGAAGTACCTGAATTCCCCGGAAACACCGGTGTTTCACAAGGGTCGGGAGCTGTATGGCCTACCCAACGTACTGCGCCACGACCGCAACCCGGACACCCTGATCGTGGTCGAAGGCTACATGGACGTGGTCATGCTGGCCCAACACGGCGTCGATAACGCGGTGGCCGTGCTCGGTACGGCGCTGACGGCCGAACACCTGCGGGCTGCGTTTCGGGTCAGCTCACGCCTGGTGCTGTGTTTCGATGGGGACCATGCCGGCCGGCGGGCCGCCGAGCGAGCCCTCGACAACGCCCTCCCCGAGTTGGCCGACGGGCGCGACTTGCGCCTGCTGTTTCTGCCGGACGGCGAAGACCCGGACTCGTTGGTGCGCCGTATCGGGCGCGAGGCCTTCCTGGAGCTGACTTCCGGTGCAACACCCGCGTCCCGGCATCTGGTCGACCGGCTGCTCGCGGAAGTGGACATCACCACCATAGAAGGCCGCGCCCGCCTCAGCGCCCTGGCCAAGCCCATGCTCGCGAAACTGCCCAGCGGCACGTATCGCGAGCTGCTCGGCGACGAAATTGGCAAGCTCGCCGGCCGGCCATTCGGTCGCGCGGTGGCTCCAGGCCGGCCAGTACCGACCTCGGCCAGCGCGCGCCGTCCGTCATTGGTACAGCGTGCCGTGCTGTTGTTGGCGCATCATCCGCAGCTGGCGTCCGAGGTTGACGAACTCGCGGCACTGGTTGGCGTGCGCGAGCCCGGCATCGATTTTTTGCTACGCCTGGTGGCGAAGATCCGCGGCTTGCCACAACCGCGCTTGGACCACCTGCTGGAACAGTGGCGCGACAGCCAGGACGGGGCGACGCTTTCCCGGGTACTCGCCAGTAATGAACTGGTGCCCGACGCCGCCACCGCCGAACGCGAAATGCGGGACCTGGTCTCGCGCTTTGCTCCACAGATGAAGAACGACCGCCTCGCTGAATTGCTGCACGGCACAACACCCAGCCAGATGGACCCGGCCCAGCGGGCCGAAGTGCTGGAACGAACACAGGAACTTGCGAGCTTGAATCGCCGTCGAACTAACCCGATATAGATCACTTGAAGTACTATCACTGGTTTCGCCCAATTCGCGTTGAGGTATCCCATGGATAACGGTGTCGACCAACCGGAAGAGAACTCCGAACTTAAGCAGCTGCTGGCGCTGGGACGCGCCCGGGGTTATCTGACGTTTGTCGAGATCAACGATCACCTGCCGCAGGACATCGTTGACGCCGAGCAGCTCGAAGGCATCGTGGCGATGTTCACCGAGATGGGTATCCGCGTGACGGACGCACCCCCG
>CAZZHF010000436.1:0-1807 GCA_964653545.1 uncultured Gammaproteobacteria bacterium
TAGAACAGACGTTCCAGTTCCAGCTGATAGATCTCCGCGCTCTCGTAGAGCGTCGTCGCAACGGCATTCGCCTTGGCCGGGAAGGTGACCAGGTCCTGGATAAACTGGGTGTTCGCGTTCATTGCGATGAACTCCTTCAAACAGCGGGACAGGTCACCGGTCAGGCAGCAGTCGGTAGCTTGACGCCCTGGGCATCAAGCTCGGCAGCCAAGTCCATCACGCCCTCGTAGAAGATGCGCGAGGCCTCCAGCGCTGTATCGAGGCCGGCCAGCACGTCGGCTGCCAACTCGGGCGTGGTCACGTGGCGCTTGATCGGCGCCCACACCACCTTGCCCGCGTGTTCCAGGTCGGCTTTCTCGTGGTAGCGGAAGAAAAACAGTTGCTCGTCGGTGAGACCCAGATCCTTCTGCCACTTATCGGCACTGATGTTGGTCTCGCGGTTGATGGCCGTGAGCACGAATTCTTCCAGAGAGGTGGATAACCAGCCGATGATCCAGTGCCGATTGCGGCACAGATTCTCGGTCACCTGATGCCAGATGTCGGTCTTGGCGTTGGGCTTGGCTTCGTTCAGCTCCTTGTCGGTGACGCCCAGCGTGCGCGCCATCTCGAACAGAATTTTGGTGTGCGGCGCTTTCAGGTTCTCGTCGTAGACCAGTTCTTCCAGCATCTGGCCGATGGTCTTGCGCACCACGGCCTGGTCCGGGCAGCGGCTCATCCAGGCCGGCCGGTAGCTGGCGCTGAACTGCCGGTTGCGTATGGAGTGCTGGATCATCCACGCGCGGGCCATGCCGACCGTCATCTTGGCATGCAACCACGGCCAGGTCAGGGCAGTTTCCACGCAACGCTCGGCAATACGATCGACAATGTCCTGCTGATTCATGGCAAATCTCCCAGCTTCGAGTGGTGGACAGGGCTCATTCGGCGGTGTTTGAATGGCGGCCCACGGAACGTTCGGTCAGTAACTGCGTCATAGTCGCCCCGCCGTCGTCGCCAAGTCAAGAAGCATCCACCTCGGCATACCATTCCGTTTCATCCCCGGAGACAACTTATGAAATTTGGCTATTTCTACGAAATGCAGGGCGCCTCGGACCGCAGCGACAACGTGCTGTATCAGGAGCACCTTGACCAGTTCCGTCTGGCCGACGAATTGGGCTACGACTGCCTGTGGCTGGCCGAGTTGCACTTCCAGCGCGCCTATTCGGTGCTGCCGGCGCCCCTGCTGCTGGCCGCCGCCGCCAGCCAGGTGACCAAACGCATCCGCCTGGGGATGGGCATTTCGGTGCTGCCGATCAACCAGCCGCTGCGCCTGGCCGAGGAACTGGCCACGCTGGACATCCTGTCCAATGGCCGCGTCGACTGGGGCATCGGCCGCGGCCACCCGATGACCGGCATCTACGACCACTTCAACATCGACATCGACCAGAGCAAGGCGCTGTTCCGGGAGCACCTGGACATCATTCGCCTTGCCTGGACCGAGGAAGAATTCAGTTTCAAGGGCAAGTTCAACACCATCGACAGCGTCAAAGTGGTGCCCAAGCCGGTGCAAAAACCGACCTTGCCCACGTTCGTCTCGGCTTTCAGCCCTGACACCTTCGACCTGGCCGGCGAGTACGGTTTCAACCTGTTTCTGCCAGCTCAGGTCATGCCGCTGGAGCAGCTCAAGCAGGCTGTCGGCGGCTACAAGGCGGCGCTGACCAAGTACCAGCGGGACGTGTCCAACTACCGCTTGCCGGTGTTGCTGCCGCTGTACATCGACACCGACGGCGACCGCGCCCGGCGCGACGTCGAGCGCTCGATGATGAGCTAC
>CAZZHF010000437.1:0-1793 GCA_964653545.1 uncultured Gammaproteobacteria bacterium
CACGCCCGGGCCGCCTGACCGGGTGCCGGTGTGATGCCAAGTGCTTGAATTTAAAGGTTTGACGCCGGCCTTCCGGATTGACGTGTGATGGGCGGCGTCCCGTTCGAGACCGGTGCGCACCCTCAGGCCTCCAAGGCGAAAGCCTTGTTCAGCACGGCCTGACGCAGGGCCTGGGCGCGCTTCAGGTTGGCTTCGACCTGGGCTTCGACGCCGCGGACGATGGAGAGGCGGCGGTCGACTTCGGCGACGATGCGGCGCTGCTCAGCCAACGGTGGAACCGGAATCGGCAATCGCTCAACGTCTCCAACTCGAAGATGCTTGACCCCGCTGCCGACAGCAACTTCAGTGATGAGTGACTTCACGACTGGCGACAACAGCGCGGCAAGCAGGAAGCTCTTGTCGAGTATTGGTGACGGCCGAAGCAGCATCGTGCGCTGTCCGAGGCACACAGTCATACCTTCAGGGACGATCGCCGCCTCACCCATCGGCGCCTCCCGCGTGAAGAGCACGTCGCCGGATTGGGGCGGGCAACGCCGAGACCAATACTGGTATGTGAGCTCATCAACGTAGCGGAGATCCTCACGGATGAGCTGCCCGTCGCGGATATTTGTAGTGCGCACGAGAGGAATGCCTGCCGGTACATACGGCGCGGTCTTGTTATGGCAGTCCACCACTCGTTCACACGCCTGTGTTGCTGATGCCCATGCCCAGCCTTCTGGCAACGAGGGAAGGTTCCTGGTTCTCAACGCGCGAGGTTGCTGCATTCTTGCCCCGTCGTCTTGAAGGGCATCCCTTTCGGCCAACCAATCCCGAAGCTCTGACTCTCCCGACGAAGTGTTCCCTCCAGCTCGGCGATTCAGGGCCGCCTGGTTCTCTACCAATTTCCCCTGAACAGCGTCGCGAAGCACACAGTCGTTGTACCGGCGCAGATTCACCTTGACGCGCTTGAGGTTGGCGATGGCCTCGTCGAGACGGGAGAACTGCGTTTCGATCTCGGCAACGATGCGGCGCTGTTCGGTCAAGTCTGCAAGTGCGATGGGGAAGTCCGCCAACTGCCCCTGACTGATTGACGCCATGCCTACGACCTGCTGCGCGTTGTTCGCGAAGTGTCGGCTGCCTTGCGCCAGCAACTGGTAGTTGATGAACTTTGGCTCTACACGATCGCGCGCCAACCGAACTCGAATGTTCTTACTCTCGAAGACGCTCGGCTCGATAGATGCAGGTATGAAGGCCGACTTGCCCACCAGTTCCCTGCTGTTCACGCGGTTGACCAGCAGGTCGCCTTCGCGCAGCCCGTAGTCTTCCTGCTCTGCCGGCGTGAGACGCATGCGCTTGATATCGCGCCACGCAATTGCGCCGCCTTCAATGTTGTACATGCGCAGACAGGGGACGCCGTCGTCGGCGTATTCAGAGGCGGGCTTGTAGATGCCGTTCTTCATCGACGCGATAACGTCGCCCAGTCGCGCTGCGCGCATCACGCCACCAACTCCCGATTCATCTCTTCAATCACCTTCGGCAACTCCGCGCCAAACAGCTGATGCACCCGGCCCAGCCCACCCTGCTGGCTGAACGGCGCAAAATCGAAGTCATCCACTGTCACCCCCAGGTTCGCCGCCACATGGTCGCGGATCATCTCGAGCCAGCGCAGTTGCTCCGGCGTGAAGGCCTTGCCCGCTGATGCCTGCTGCGCCAGCCACGCCTTGTAGTTGGCGGCCACGCGCTCGGGGTAAGGCACCAGCTCGTTGTCCTGCTGCATCGCAAAGCGCACCAGGCTCACCAGGTCGGTCAGGATG
>CAZZHF010000438.1:0-1774 GCA_964653545.1 uncultured Gammaproteobacteria bacterium
TGGACTACGCCGTTGGGCGCAAGCAGTTCGGGCAGTCGGTGGCCGATTTCGGCATGATCCGGCGCAAGATCGGTCAGGCAACGGCTGACATCTATGCCGCCGAAAGCGCTATCTACCGCGCCGGTGGCGCCATTGATGCGCTGGCCAATGCCGGCGGGCGGGCCGCCTCGGCCAAGCTGTCGGCCTTGCAGGACTTCGCGCTGGAGTGCTCGATCGCCAAGATCGCGGGCTCCGAGTTGCTCGGCCGGGTGGCCGACGAATCGCTGCAGATGTTCGGCGGCTACGGCTTTCTGGAGGAATATCCGGCCGCCAAGTATCTGCGCGACGCCCGCATCGCCCGCATTTATGAAGGCACCAACGAGATCAACCGCATCGTCATGCCGCGTACCTTGCTCAAGAAACTCGGTGCCGGCGAGCTCGGGCTGGCGGGCACCGCCAGCGACGACCCGCTGGCCAGCATGAAGCTGGCCCACGCCGTCTGTTTCAGCGCCGCGCTCGAGCAGCACGGCAGCGGCAAGGGCTTCGATGTTGACCAGGAGCTGATGGCGCACCTGGCCGACATGATGACGGCCATTTACCTGGCCGAATCTACCGCCCTGCGGGTGGCCCGCCACCCGCGCCGCCAGGCGGTGCACGCTGATGTGGCGCTGCTGGTGCTGGCCCAGGCGGCCACGCAGGTGGCTCAGTTGGTCGCCGAGGCAGCCACGCACCTGGACATCGCCGCGCCAGCCGTCGCGCGACCGGCCGCGGACGTGATGGCCCTGCGCCAGCGTGTCGCCGCCCATGTCGTGGACGCCGGTCGCTGTACCCTGTAAACCTGCCCGCCAACCGGACATCTCATGAGTTATCAGCACGTCATTTTCGAGGTCGCCGACCGTGTCGCGACTCTCACCTTCAACCAGCCGGCCACGCGCAATGCCATCAGCGACGAGGGCATGATCGACGAGATCGTGTCGGTGCTTGGCAGCATTGCCGGACGGCCGGAAATCTCGGTGCTGATTGTCACTGGCGCCGGTGAGGCGTTCTCGTCAGGCGGCAATGTCAAGAAAATGCAGTCCAAGGAGGGCATCTTCGGCGGCAGCGCCATGGACATCCAGCAGTCCTACCGGCTCGGCATCCAGCGCATTCCACTGGCGCTGTATGAACTGGAGGTGCCGGTGATCGCCGCGGTCAACGGCGCGGCGGTGGGTGCGGGCTTCGATATCGCCATGATGTGTGACCTGCGTCTGGCGTCCACGAAGGCGCGTTTTGGCGAGACCTTCCTGAACCTGGGCATCATTCCGGGCGACGGCGGGGCCTGGTTTCTGCCGCGCGCGCTCGGTCACCAGCGGGCAGCGGAACTGACCTTCACCGGGCGTTTGGTGAACGCCGACGAGGCGCTGAGCATCGGCATCGTGCTCGAAGTGCTGGCCCCCGAGGCGCTGATGGCACGTGCCCGTGAACTCGCCGCGCAGATTGCCGCCAAGCCGCCGCAGGCGCTGCGCATTGGCAAGCGCCTGCTGCGCGCCGGCCAGCACATGGACCTGAAGCCTTTTCTGGATTACTGCGCGGCCTTGCAGGCGGCGTGCCACGGCACCGAGGATCATGCCGAGGCGCTGTCGGCGTTCTTCGACAAGCGCCCGGGTCAGTACCAGGGACGCTGATGCAGCCGCCCGGCGGTCCGCCGCGCGAACAACACCATGCCTGATTTTTCCCTGCCACAGAAAATCGCCATCTGGGCGCTGCCGGTGCTGTTCGCCATCACCGTGCACGAGGTGGCGCACGGCTACGTGGC
>CAZZHF010000439.1:0-1762 GCA_964653545.1 uncultured Gammaproteobacteria bacterium
ACATTGGCGCGTTCCACGGCCGCCAGCCCGCCCTGGGCGATCAGATGCTTGAACACCAGGCCGGCCACGTAGATGGCGAAGGTCGGCGGCGTGTTGTAGGCCGAATCGTTCTGGGCATGGATGGCGTAATCGAGCATGGTCGGCGCGCCCTCGCGACAATGGCCGAGCAGGTCGTCCCGCACGATCACCAGCGTCAGCCCGGCCGGGCCGATGTTCTTCTGTGCTCCGGCATAGATCAGGCCGTAGCGGCTGACGTCCACCGGTCGCGACAGGATGTGGCTTGAGGCGTCCGAGACCAGCGGCACGGCACCGGTATCCGGCGTGTAGTGATACTCGGTACCGAAGATCGTGTTGTTACCGGTGATATGCGCATAGGCAGCGGCGGGATCGAGCTTCAGCTCGTCCTGTCCGGGAATGCGATTGAAATTGGTCTCGGCGCTGCTGGCGGCGATGTTGACCGTGCCATAGCGTTTGGCCTCGGCGGCGGCCTTCTTGGCCCATGAGCCGGTCAGCACATAGTCAGCCGTGCCGCCCACGGGCAGCAGGTTCAGTGGCAGCATCGAGAATTGCAGACTGGCGCCGCCCTGCAGAAACAGAACCTTATAGTTGGCCGGGATGCCCATGAGTGTGCGCAGGTCGGCTTCGGCCTGCTCCTGGATGGCGATGAACTCCTTGCCCCGGTGGCTCATCTCCATGACCGACATGCCGCTATCGTGCCAGTCAAGCAATTCGTCCCGAACCTGCGCCAGCACGGACTCCGGCAGCACCGCCGGACCGGCACTGAAGTTATAAATACGAGCCATCATGGTCTCCGTGTCAGGACCGGTGCGCGAGACACCAGCCGCTTAATCATGCGTCGGGCGAAACGTCGTCGGGATCGGAGTCGGCGACGGTTGGGGCGGCCTCAGCTCCCTCCGCGTCGATATCATCGTCCTCGGGCATCTCGTCCTCCGGTGCCACCACGGCGAGTCCGGCCAGCAGTTCGCCCTCACCCACGCCGATCAGCTTCACGCCCTGGGTATTGCGCCCCAGCACCGAAATGCTGGCCACCGTGGTGCGGATGGCGGTTCCCCCGTTGGTGACCAGCATGACCTGGTCGTCCTCGCCGACTTGCACGGCTCCCACCACCGCACCGTTGCGGGCGCTGGTCTGGATGGAGATGACACCCATGCCACCGCGCCCGCGTAGCGGGTAATCGGCCAGCGGCGTTCGTTTGCCGTAGCCATTGGCCGTCACGGTCAGGATCGCTCCCGCCCCCCCCTGCGGGGACCCGGGGATCTCGGCCGATTGGGCAACCAGCATACCGATCAGGCTTTGATCGTCGCGCAGGTTCATACCGCGCACGCCCCGCGCGTCGCGCCCGACGGCACGCACGTTTTGCTCGTCAAAACGTAGCACCTTGCCGTCGTCGGAGAACAGCATCACGTGGTCGCCGCCGCCGGTCATCGCCACCGCCACCAGAGCATCGCCCTCGACGATATCAAGCGCAATGATGCCGGCGGCTCGCGGTCGGGAGTAATTGGCCAGCGCGGTCTTCTTGATCAGTCCGCGGCGGGTGGCAAACAGCACGTAACGGTCAGCGGCGAACTCAGCCACCGGCAATACGGCACTGATGCGCTCGCCATCCTCAAGCGGCAACAGATTGACGATCGGCCGGCCCCGGCTGCCGGAACCGGCCAGCGGGAGTTCGTAGACCTTGCGCCAATACACCTTGCCCGCGCTGGAGAAGCACAGCAGCGTGTCGTGGGTGTGCGCGATCCAC
>CAZZHF010000440.1:0-1758 GCA_964653545.1 uncultured Gammaproteobacteria bacterium
GTTCCCGCTCGGACCTTGTCGAAGCACGAGCTGCAGTAGACCGGGCGGTCGTTCGTGGGCTTGAACGGCACCATGGTCTCGGTGCCGCAGTTCGCGCACACCGCCGGGAACATCGGCTTGGCCGGGCCGCCGGCGCCGCGCGGACCGTCGGCGCGCCGCCCGCCCGCACCCGGGGCGCCGCCCGCGGCGCCCCGCTGTCCCTTGCGGTTCTCGCGACACCGCTTGCAGCGCGTCGGTGCGTTCGTGAGGCCGTGGTCGCGGTAGAACTCCTGCTCGCCGACGGTGAAGGTGAAGTCCTCCCCGCAGTCCACGCACTTGATGACTCGGTCTTGAAGGGTAGCCATGTCGTCCGATGAGCCTCCGTGGGGACCGCGATGGGTGGAGCGTGTGGGCCGAAAACACGAACGCCCCGGCAGGCGAACGCTGCCGAGGCGACTCAGGATGCGAGACGGGTCAGCCGGGATGAAGCCGGAATCTGGCACGGACTGCGATGGCGAATCACGGGCGACCACACTCGTTGATACCGACCCACGGGGTCTGTTGCTGCAGGAAGTATAGGAGTCGTACGGGAGGGCCGTCAACGACACAACGCGCCGAGGACGTCTCCCATCGTGATCACATCGAGCAGGTTGTGATGGAACACCGGGACTAAACGATAGGGATCCCCGTGGCGGACGAAATCGTGGTAGAGGCCCGGCACCTCCTCCCCGGGCACGTCCCCCACCCGCCGCCGACGGCACACCCGGTACTCCAGGGTCTGCAGCCGGCAGTCCGGCAGCTCGCCGCGCCACCGCCGCCGGGCGGGGTGGAGCAGGTCCACGTGGCGCGGTGCCAGCCCCTGCTCCACCAGCGTGGGGCAGGTAGACAAGGCCAGCGTAGGCTGGGCGATATAATTGCTGGGGCAGGACAGGATACGCAGACGGAACTCGTCCAGCTCCTTGCGGCTGGCCGCCGGGCCGACCAGCATGCCGTAGCCGCCCGAGCCCTGCACTTCCTTGACCACCAGTTCAGCCAGATGGTCGAGCACGTATTGCAGCTCGTCCGGCTTGCTCAGCTGATAGGTCGGCACGTTATTGAGGATGGGCTCTTCGCCAAGATAGAAGCGGATCATGGCAGGCACATGAATATAAGTGGATTTGTCGTCCGCCACGCCAGTGCCGACCGCATTGGCCAGCGTCACGCCGCCATTGCGGTACACCGTCATCAGGCCAGGCACGCCCAGCATGGAATCCGGGTTGAAATTGAGCGGGTCGATGAACTCGTCGTCGATGCGGCGGTAGATCACATCGACACGCTTGGGGCCTTCGGTGGTGCGCATGTAAACGGCGTTGCCGCGCACGAACAGATCCTGCCCTTCCACCAGCTCCACGCCCATCTGCTGGGCGATGAAGGCATGTTCGAAGTAGGCGCTGTTGTAAGCGCCTGGCGTCATCAGCACCACCGTGGGTTCCTGGATGCCAGGCTGGGCCACGGCACGCAGGTTGTTGAGCAGCATGTGCGGGTAGTGTTCCACAGGGGCCACCGAGTATTTACGGAACAGCTCCGGGAACAAACGCATCATCATGCGTCGGTCTTCCAGCATGTAGGACACGCCGGACGGCGTGCGCAGGTTGTCTTCCAGCACATAGAACTGATCTTCGCCGGTACGCACGATGTCGATGCCGGCGATGTGCGCATACACGCCACCCGGCACATTGACGCCTATCATCTCGGGGCGGTATTGCGGATGTGCCAGAATGGAGTTGGGTACCAGACCGG
>CAZZHF010000441.1:0-474 GCA_964653545.1 uncultured Gammaproteobacteria bacterium
CTGAACGGTTGTTCCACCCGCCGATCACTGTGTGACAGGTGGAACGGAAATGTGTCATGGCCGGCGGGAACACATGCTTGCGAGCCCCCTTGGTGTTATCCCTCGATTCCCGGCGTCGAGCTGCTCATTCGGCCCTCAGGCTGCGCCATTGCGGCGCAGCCGGGCCGCTGCAGCGCGGCTTGAGCAACTGGCATAGCGATTGCGCGCTATCGCCTGCGGTTTTGGCCGCGACATGTCGAAACTGATCCAAGACCTTCCCATAACGAGGAGACACCATGACGAAAAAGACGATGGCTCACACCCTTGTCAAACGCTCGCTCATCGCTGGCGCCGTGCTGGCGACGGCTGCTGGTCACGCGAATGCGCAGTCGAGCGTGACAATCTACGGCCGCCTCGACAACGGCGTCCGCTACACCAGCAAGGCGCCGAACGGCGAGAAGCTCACTGATCTGGCCAACGGGGGCATGCTGCCGA
>CAZZHF010000441.1:484-1752 GCA_964653545.1 uncultured Gammaproteobacteria bacterium
TGCCGAGCATTTGGGGTTTCAAGGGCAGCGAAGACCTCGGCGGCGGCGTGAAGGCCGTGTTCAATCTCGAAGGCGACTTTGATGGAAGTACCGGTGGCAGCCGCGGTCTGGGCTCGATCAGCAGCAATCTCTTTGGCCGTCAGGCCAACGTCGGGCTGTCCGGTGGCTTTGGCACCGTTTTGCTGGGTCGCCAGTACAGCCCCGCGCTCTTGGCGGACCTCGGCACCGAGCCGCGTGGTTACCGTGAGTCGTACTCGTCGCTGCTGACCTTCGCCGCGACTCAACTGCCGGGCGGCAACGAGTTGGGCCCGAACAACGCGGGGGGCATCTTCACCAGCAACCTGGTCAGCTACAGCAACGCCTTCGGCCCAGTCAACGTTGGCATCGGTTACGGCTTTGGCGAGGTTGCCGGCGAATCGTCTCAAGGCGATACCGTCGCACTGGGCGTCAGCTACAACGGTCCGATCACTGTGTCGGGTTCGTACCAACAGATCTCCGGTCTGGGCGTAGGCACCAATGCTGAAACCAAGCGCTACTCCCTAGGAGTTTCGGTCCCGATCGGTGCCATCACCTTGAAGGGTTACTACGCCAAGGCGACCGAAGACAACGCTGCCGGCACAGAGATCTCCGATACCAATAACTATGGCGTTGGCGCCCAATGGGCGTGGAACCCGCAGAACCTGCTGCTGGTTTCGTACTACTACGGTAAGGACGACGCGACGGCGGCGGGTGAGCAGGACAAGAACAAGACGCTCGTGGTCACCAACGAGTACTCGTTCTCGAAGCGCACGACGCTCTACGGTACATGGGCCTACGTCGATTCCGACACATCGGCTGCGCTGACGAACGGCGCCGCTGGCACACTCAGCCGTACGTCGGTGGTTCTGGATGCGACACAGCGTGGTGAGAAGGCGCACATCCTGCACGTTGGCCTCAAGCACGACTTCTGATCCAAACCGCAGAGCACCCCGACGCGTCGGGGTTCTGTCGAGGGGCTGCATCCGCAGCCCCTTTTTTTTGTTCCGTCGCGCGGCAGGCCCTGCGGCGCGCGCGACCGGACGTCCGGACACGGCACTGTCATGAATCTGCCGCATGTCTTTCATAAACTCTGGAAATGAGCGCCGTCCCGAAGTCCGCCGTCGAGCCGGCGGTCCTGCCCCCGCCCCCGCTGCTCAACCGCGAGCAGGCCATCCTGGAGTTCAATCGCCGCGTGCTGGCCCAGGCCCTGCGCGAGGACGTGCCGCTGCTGGAGCGGCTGCGCTACGGGT
>CAZZHF010000442.1:0-1749 GCA_964653545.1 uncultured Gammaproteobacteria bacterium
ATCTCGTCTATCCCATTGATATAATTGGGGTTACGCCAATAACGCTTCGTACGAAGCAAAAACGAGATCGCCCGTGAAACAGTCTACCCCGAGCCAGTTGCGCTTTCCCGCCACCGCTGGCTTCTGTGTGCGCGCCGATTTCGAGGGCGGGGCGATGTCCAGCGATTTCGGTGCACTGCTTCTGCGCGGTGTGGAACGGCAGATCGGCTTGGTCCAGCGGCTGGCTGCGGCGATACGGGATCGGCGCCATCCCGCCTACATCGATCACAGCGTCAGCGACCTGTTGCGTCAGCGGGTTTTTCAGACGGCCTGCGGCTATGCCGACGGCAACGACGCCAACAGCCTGCGCCACGATCCAGTATTCAAGCTTGCCGCCGAACGGGCGCCGCTGGAGGTTGGCAATGCACTGGCGTCCGGACCGACCTTCTCGCGCTTGGAGAATGCGGTATCGCGCCAGGACATTTACCGCATGGCGCAGGCCCTGGTGGATGCCTTCATCGCCAGCTACGCCACGCCGCCGGCGATGATCGTGCTGGACATGGATCACTCCGAAGACCGCACGCATGGCCAGCAGGAGCTGGCGTTCTACAACCACCATTACCGCAGTCACTGCTACCTGCCGCTGTTTCTCTTCGAGGGGCTCTCGGGCAAGCTCATCACCGCCGCGCTGCGGCCCGGCAAGCGTCCGACTGGACGCGAGAACGCGGCGATCATCGGCCGTGTCGTGCGGCGGCTGCGGCGCTGTTGGCCGGACACCCACATCCTGCTGCGTGGCGATGGCCACTTCGCCAATCCGGAGCTGATGGCGCTGTGCGAAGGCGATGATCGGATGGACTTCCTGTTTGGGCTGGCGGGCAACTCGGTACTCACGCCCAAGGCCAAGCCGCTACTGGAGCAGGCCCGCGCTCTACACGCACAGCGCTGCACGAATGCGCGTCGCTTCGCTCAGGCCGAGCCCGCCGCGACCCGCCTGTACGCCGATATCGACTACCAGGCCGGCTCCTGGTCACGTGGCTGGCGAGTGGTGCTCAAGGCCGAGGTGATGAGCCTCGGCGACAACCCGCGTTTCGTCGTCACCTCACTCGTCGATCCAGCGCCGGAGCTGCTCTATCGGGATCTGTACTGCGCGCGCGGTCAGGATGAGAATTTCATCAAGGCGATCAAGAACGACCTCGGCAGCGACCGCACCTCCGACCACAGCTTTCTCGCCAACCATCTGCGCCTGTTCTACGCCTGCGCCGCCTACCATCTCATCCACAGCCTGCGCGAGAACACCCTGTGTCACACCGAGCTGTCCAAGGCACAGCCGGTGAGTATCATCCTCAAGCTGTTCAAGCTGGCGGTCCGAGTGGTGCAGTGCAAGGACCGCATCAAGTTGCACCTTCCCAGCACCTGCCCGATGAAAGGCGTGCTGCACCGGGTCACTGAACTGCTCTACCTGGCGCGACCGCCAACTCCGGCCTGAAGCTAATCCATCCCAACATACGGTTCAGGCAACAGCCTGAGGGTGCCGCCTGCGCGAGAGCCTGAAAACGCCGGTCAAGCCCCGGCTCAACGCGCGCGAGCGCCCGTGATCGTGGCAGCCGCCGGGCCTGCACGCGGTCCGCCAGCCCGGAGAATCGGCGCTGACGGGCATCGGCGGACGGTTTCCGGCGGCTGACTGGGTCCATCGGGGAGTTTATGAAACATCCGGGCTAGACATTGCTGTTGAGACTGCCGCAAACATCGACGCGCAAAGATTTCACGTTG
>CAZZHF010000443.1:0-1735 GCA_964653545.1 uncultured Gammaproteobacteria bacterium
CGTGTCGCCCCATTCGATGCGGGCGGCGTCCTTGCCGTGCAGGAACATGTTCATGCGCGCCAGCGCCCAGGTGCTGCCGTTGACCTCCTGGCCGAACAGGGCGAAATCCTTGTTTGGATTGCCGGGGCTGCCTTGCGCCTCGATCAGGGCGGCGGCTTCGATCAGCAGGCCACCGGCGCCGCAGGTGGGGTCGCAGATGCGGTCGCCGGGCTTGGGCGCTGCCAGTTGCGCCAGCAGCTTCGACACCTGCTTGGGCGTGTAGAACTCGCCGGCCTTCTTGCCGGCGTCGGAGGCGAAGCGTTCGATCAGGTAGATGTAGGTGTCGCCGATCACGTCCGCGGACACGCGCGAGGGGCGCAGGTCGAGCTTGGCGAAGTCGCCGAGCAGGTTTTCCAGGCGGCGGTTGCGGTCCTTGGTCTTGCCGAGGTTGGCCTCGGAGTTGAAGTCGATGTTGCGGAACACGCCTTCGAGCTTGGTTTTGTTGGCCTCCTCGATGTGGTCCAGCACGATGTTGATCAGTTCGCCGAGGTTGGGCGCCTTGCGCCGCTCGTACAGGGCGTGAAAGTCGGCCAGGAAACGGTCGGTGACCTTGCCGGTCTTTTCATTCTTGAATTCGACATAGGGCAGGATGAAGCGCTCGCGCTCCAGCTTGCGGCGGATGCGCTCCTCGTTGTCGCCATACTCTTTTTTGTATTCGGCGTAGTGGTCGGCCCACTGGTCGCTGATGTACTTCAGGAACAGCATCACCAGGATGTAGTCCTTGTACTGTGCCGGGTCGATGACGCCGCGAAAGGTGTCGCAGGCCGCCCAGGCGGTGTTGTTGACGTCTTGTTGGGTGAGCGGGGCGGTCATCGGGTGGCCCTTTCTGGGGATGGGTGGGCAAACTTCATCAGAAGGTGGGTGGTCAGGCGCTGGCGCAGGGTGGCGATGCGGGCCAGCAGGGTTTGTTCCTGTTCGGCCAGGGCGGCGGCCTGCACGATGCGTTGCTGCGTAGCCAGCGAAGGCAGCGGCACCTCCAGCGCCTTCAGGGCTTCGGCGCTGATCATCCGCACCGAGGTGCCCTCGGCCAGCGCCGCCAGTTGGGCCTGGGTGGCCGGCGCGTTGATGTACCAGCACAGGTAGGCCGGGAACACGCCGTGGGGCCGGATCAGGAGCATCGGCGCCGCGAGCACGGCCGGGCCGACACCCTCCAGCACCTGCGCCGCGCCATTGCTGCGGCCACGCGAGCGGAACAGCAGGTCGCCGGCGCGCAGCAGGTGGTGCGCCTTGCCACTCGGCAACGCGACTCGGACCGCATCCCCGACGCGCAGCAGGTTGGCGTCGTCGATGTCCTTCATCTGGATCACCGCAACGTTGCCCTGCGGATCGTGTTCAAGGCGCGAGCGGAAGGGATACCCCATCTGCACGTCGGCCAGTTGGCCCAAGATCATGTTGGTGTAACGCCGATACGACAAATCTTGGTCGACAAACTAAATCAGGCCGTCACTCGATGTCAAATCGCTGTAACTGGGTTTCTACAAAATATGGGGATTGCGTGTCGATAACGGCGTGCGGCACCGGCCGGCAGACCAGCAACGGCATGGCCACAGGCTGCACAAGATCGACACCCGGCCTCGATGAGGTCCGGCCCTTTTGGGGCCCCAGCAATACCGGCATTTGACGAGCGCGCCGTGCGCCGCCCGTCACCGCACCGCGAACACCAGCTTGCCGCGCAGGTGGCGCGATTCGCTGAGGC
>CAZZHF010000444.1:0-1729 GCA_964653545.1 uncultured Gammaproteobacteria bacterium
GCGCGCCGCGATGGAACGGATCGAGGCCGACCTGCAGCGCCAGCTGCTGCCGCGGGACCCGAACGACGAGCGCAACATCTTCCTCGAGATCCGCGCCGGGACGGGCGGCGACGAATCGGCGCTGTTCGCGGGCGACCTGCTGCGCATGTACCTGCGCTATGCCGAAACCCAGGGCTGGCAATGCGAGGTCGTCAGCGCCCACCCGGGCGAGCACGGCGGCTACAAGGAGGTCATCGTGCGCGTGGAGGGCCGCGGCGTGTACGCGCGCCTGAAGTTCGAATCCGGCGGTCACCGGGTGCAGCGCGTGCCGGTCACCGAGGCGCAGGGCCGCATCCACACCTCGGCCTGCACCGTGGCCATCCTGCCGGAGGTGGACGAGGTCGACAGCATCGACATCAACCCCGCCGACCTGCGCGTGGACACGTATCGCGCATCCGGCGCCGGCGGCCAGCACGTCAACAAGACCGACTCGGCCATCCGCCTCACCCACCTGCCGACCGGCACCGTGGTGGAATGCCAGGACGAGCGCTCGCAACACAAGAACCGCGCCCGCGCCATGGCGCTGCTCAAATCGCGCCTGCTGGAGGCCGAGCGCCAGCGCCAGCACGCCGAGGAAGCCGCCACCCGGCGCAGCCTGGTCGGCTCGGGCGACCGCTCCGAGCGCATCCGCACCTACAGCTTTCCGCAGGGCCGCGTCACCGACCACCGCATCAACCTGACCCTGTACAAGATCGATCAGGTCATGGCCGGCGAGCTTGAAGCCCTGATCGCCCCGCTCAGACGCGAGTACGAAGCGGAACAACTGCTCAGCTTGGGTCTGGCATGAGCGCCGCACCGGCAACCGACTACGCCACGCCAAGCGTTCAGAATCTACTGACCACGGCCCGCCAGCGCTGCGCTGCCAATACTGTCGCGGCTGACGATTGCGGCCTGCTGCTGGCGTTGGCGCTGACCGTACCGCGCGCCTGGCTACTGGCCCACGGCGACACAACAGTGGACACCACGGCGCGCCGACGCTTTGAAACGCTGCTCGCGCGCCGCCTGGCCGGCGAGCCGATGGCGTATCTGCGCGGCCGGCAGGGCTTCTGGTCGCTGGAGCTGGAAGTCACCCCCGACGTGCTGGTGCCGCGTCCGGAAACCGAACTCCTGGTGGACCTCGCGCTCGCCCACATGAGCGAACGCGGCCGGCTGGCCGACCTAGGCACCGGCAGCGGCGCCATCGCTCTGGCGCTGGCCAGCGAACGACCGAACTGGCAGATCATCGCCACCGACCGGAGCGCCGCCGCGCTGGCGGTGGCCACCGGCAATGCGGCGCGACTGAGCCTGAAGGCCGAATTCCGGCAGGGTGACTGGTTCGCGCCGCTGCCTGGCGAGCGCTTCGACATCATTGTCAGCAACCCGCCTTACATCGCGTCAGACGACGCCTGCCTGCAAGGCGACGGCGTTTGCCAGGAGCCACGCACGGCGCTGGCCGCTGCTGACAACGGCTTGGCCGACCTTGCGGCCATCACCGCCGCCGCACCGCGGCATCTGCTGCCGGGCGGCTGGCTGCTTCTGGAGCACGGCGCCGAGCAGGGCCCGGCGGTGCGCGAACAGCTGACCGCCGCCGGCTTCGCAAATATCGCTACCCACGCCGACCTCGCCGGCCGGCCGCGCGTCACCCTGGGACAACAACCATGCGCGAACTGAACGACGACCAGCTGCACCGCTACGCCCGTCAGCTGGTACT
>CAZZHF010000445.1:0-1723 GCA_964653545.1 uncultured Gammaproteobacteria bacterium
CGACGACACTCTCGACGACGCGGAACTGCAGCGCGCCATAGAAGCGACCTTCGCCCGCCGACAGACGGCCATGCCCAGCACCATGCCCATTGGCCTGAGCGATGCCTTTGCCGACGACACCACGAAGCAGACGCAATGGCGGGCGTTCCTGAACAAGAACAAGCTGCAGCCGATGGACCTTCGCGATGTGATCGGGGCCATCCGAGCGCGTGCGACGCAGTTCGGATTTCCCAGGCCGTAGGTCTGACGCTGCACCGGCCATGCTCACAACGCTGTTCGACTTCACCGACCCGAGTGCGGCAAACGCGTGGCATGCCATCGACGACCGCGTGATGGGCGGCATCTCCCGCAGCACGATGTGCCACGACCCAGCAGGTCACGCCGTGTTCGAGGGAACCGTCTCGCTGGAGCGCAACGGTGGCTTCGCCTCGGTGCGGTCCAGCCCCGGCGAACGGGGCCTGGCTGGCGCCAAGGCCTGCTTGATCGAACTGCGCGGTGACAACAAACAGTTCAAGCTCAGCCTGCTGACCGACGACGGCTTCGACAGCTTGAACTACCAGGCCAGCTTCGTCCCCAAGGGCACCGACTGGCAGACCTTGCAGCTGCCGCTGGCCGACTTCCGCGCCAGCTTCCGTGGACGCGAGGTCCCCGACGCACCGCCACTCGACCCTGCACGCATCCGCCAGGTTGGCCTGATGATCGCGGCACGCCAGGCCGGCCCCTTCGCGCTCGACATCCGGCGGATCGGTCTGGCCTGAGCGCATGCAGAAGGGGCGCCGCCGACGCCCCCAGTGCGGCCTAAACCAGGCCGCGCTCGGCAAAGGAGCAGACATCGGCGCCCGCCACTACCAGGTGATCGAGCACCCGCACGTCCACCAGCGCCAGCGCCGTCTTCAGCGTCTGCGTCAGGAACTCGTCGGCCCGGCTCGGCTCGACCGAACCCGAGGGGTGGTTGTGCGCCAGGACGACAGCCGCAGCATTGACCGCCAGAGCCTCTTTGACCACCTCGCGCGGATACACCGAGGTCTGCGTCACCGTGCCGCGAAACATCTGCTTCAGCTCGATGATCCGGTGCTGTGCATCCAAGAACAGCACGCAGAACACCTCGTGCTCCAGCGCCCCGATCTCCAGTTGCAGGTAGTCCTTCACCGCCTGCGGCGACGACATCGTGGCGCCGCGCCGAACGCGATGCGACAAGACGCGCCGCGCCTGCGACAGCACCTCGTCGGCACGCGCAGGACGGTACTGACCATCGACATCGCGCACCAGCAGCGCATCGACAGCGACAACGGAAGAAGTGGAAGACTGCGACATGGCGAACTCCGGTCTGTATCGGGCGGGATTGCCCGAGACCGAAGCACCACGCCGCAGCGCAGCAGTCAGGGTTCGAAGACGGCCGCAGGCCGCAAGCGCTCGCCTGAGCGAGCGCGCAGACCTTGACGGCGAGAACGACGTGGTAGCGTGGGTCGACACGGCAAGCCCACCCTAAACATGCCACCCTCAAATCGGCAATGAACGCCGGCAAAGCCGGCCCGGTCGGGACGTGCTGGCCCCATCTGTACACGGCCGGACGAAGTCGAACGCGATAGTCCCAAGCCATGTCATCCAGAGCCCTGCGGCGCAGCATTGCGCTAAGTCCGCACGGCGTGCTTGGGCAACCGAACGCTATGCAGCGCTTGCCGTCGGTCGTGCACGGGAGCTGGGTTCACAGTGCATTGCGCGA
>CAZZHF010000446.1:0-1723 GCA_964653545.1 uncultured Gammaproteobacteria bacterium
CTCCTGAAGGCCGACCCGCGCAACTACATTGCCCAGCCAACGCTGGACCTGAGCACGGTACCAACCCTGTGCGGCGGTCGCCTGGAGCCGCGCCACGTGGATCTGCGCCCGTTCATCCTGCAGGCGGACCAGACCCACGTCACCGCCGGCGGGTTGACACGCGTGGCCCTGCGCAAGGGCTCGCTGGTGGTCAACTCCTCCCAGGGCGGTGGCAGCAAGGACACCAGGATCGTCGCCGAGGCGGAGACGTGATGCTCTCGCGCGTCGCCGAACGCGTGTACTGGATGGCCCGGTATCTGGAGCGCGCCGAAAACACCGCACGGCTGCTCAGCGTCTATGCCAATCTGCTGCTGGACCTGCCCAAGGGTTACACGGTCGGCTGGCACACCCTGATCGGCATCACGGGTATCGAAGAGCCGTTTCGTGAGCATTACGAACAGGCAGACGAGCACAGCGTGGTGCGGTTCCTGCTCACCGACATGCACAACTCATCGTCGGTGCTGTCGACTCTGGCTGGCGCGCGGGAGAACGTGCGCACCACCCGCGACCTGTTCCCGGCCGAAGCCTGGGAGGCCGTGAATGAACTGCACCTGTTCGCCCGCGAGCACGCGGTCAGCGGCGTCAACCGCAACCAGCGCCATGAATATCTGACGCAGATCATCCTCGGCTGCCAGCAACTTACCGGGCTGCTGGTGGGCACGCTCAGCCACGACGACGCTTACGACTTTGTACGCCTGGGCCGCAGCCTGGAACGGGCCGACATGACCACGCGCATTCTCGATGTCGGTGTGGCGACCCTGCAGGAACAGGACGGCACGGCCAGCGCCTTGCTGTCCACACTGTGGATCAACGTGCTGCGTTCCTTGTCCGCCTACCAGATGTATCGTCGCCACGTGCGGGCATCCGTCAACGGCCGGGACGTGGCGGCCTTTCTGCTGCGCGACGGCCAGTTCCCGCGCGCCGTGCGCTACTGCGTGGACGAAATCGAAGCCGCGCTGCGCCGCCTGCCTCGCGGCGAGGCGGCGCAGCGCAGCATTGCCCGCATCAGCCGGCTGCTGACCGAAACCGACCCCAAAGCCATCGAGCGGGAGGCCATGCACGACTTCATAGACGACCTGCAGCTGGAACTCGCTCACGCTCACGCGGCCATCGCGGAGACCTGGTTCCCCGTCCCCGTCGCGCAGCCCGCCTGAACAGGACACTTGATGGCCGTCCGCGTCGCCCTGGAGCACCACACCGAATATCGCTTCGACCGGCCGGTAGACATTCACCCGCATGTGCTGCGCCTGCGCCCAGCTCCGCACAGCCGCACACCGATCAGCGCCTACAGCCTGCGCGTCGAGCCGGCCGAGCATTTCATCAACTGGCAACAGGATCCGTTCGGCAACTACCTGGCGCGGCTGGTGTTTCCCAAGCCCGCGCGCACGCTGAGCATCACCGTGGAGGTGATCGCCGAGCTGGCCACCATCAATCCTTTCGACTTTTTCGTTGAGGAGTACGCCGAGAACTACCCGTTCACCTACGTTCCCGCGCTGCACGCCGAACTGTCGCCGTATCTGAAAACCACGGAAAACGGCCCGCTGCTGACCGCCTGGCTGGCCAGTTTCGACCGTACGAAACGGCCGATCAACGATTTTCTGGTCGACCTGAACCAGCACCTGCAGCGGGACATCGCCTACAGCGTGCGCATGGAGCCGGGCGTGCAGACCTGCGAGCAGACGCT
>CAZZHF010000447.1:0-1713 GCA_964653545.1 uncultured Gammaproteobacteria bacterium
CTCGCTTTGCGCGGGGTACTCGATACCCGCGTAGATGTCCTCGGAGTTTTCGCGAAAGATCACCATGTCGGTATCTTCCGGTCGCTTGATGGGGCTGGGCGTGCCGGGGTAGTAGCGCACCGGGCGCAGACACACGTAAAGATCCAGCTCCTGACGCAGCGCCACGTTCAGCGAGCGCATGCCGCCACCCACCGGCGTGGTCAGCGGCCCCTTGATACCGACCAGGAACTCGCGCATCGCCGTCAGCGTCTCGGCCGGCAGCCAGGCGTCGCCGCCGTAGGTCGCCACCGCCTTCTCGCCGGCGTAAATCTCCATCCAGGCAATCGAACGCTTGCCGCCGTAGGCCTTGGCGACGGCGGCATCCAGCACCTTGATCATCGGCGGCGTCACGTCAATGCCGATGCCGTCCCCCTCAATGAACGGGATGATCGGCCGGTCCGGCACATTCAGGGAGTTGTCGGCCTTGGCGGTGATGCATGTGCCGTCGGTGGGTACAATAATTTTTTGGTAAGCCATGGACTCGCGTGCCTGCGGGATTTCTTGATAAAGCGCCATTTTAGTCGACATCCACGCCTAGCCGGACGCCTACCGTGACCCAGCACACTATCCTGATTACCGACAGCGGCGAGACCTTCCCCTGCGCCCAGGATCAGTCCGTCCTGCACGGCATGAGCCGCCTGGGCCGCAAGGGCATTCCGCAGGGCTGTTTCGGCGGCGGCTGCGGCGTGTGCAAGATTCAGGTGCTGGAAGGCCGCTACCACACCCGCAAGATGAGCCGCGACCAGGTCACAGCAGATGAGGAGCAGGCCGGCTACGCCCTGGCCTGCCGCACCTTTGCCGACACCGACCTCACGTTGCGCGTGGTCGGCAAGCTGCACAAGGCGTTGACGCGGTGAAAAGTGCGATCGCCTGGACCAAACTTGTTGGCTTAACGTGTTCAAGGAAGCGCTGAATCAATCCATCATGGGCTTCTAGACGCCCGCCCCACCCCAGCCCGACTCTGCCTACGCCAGCATCTCCACCAACACCGGATGCCACAAGGTCAGGTCGATGCTGCCCATATGGCCGCCTAACCGGCGTTTGTCGATGGACCGCAGCTGGTCGAGCAGGATGCGCGCCTGCTTGCCGCCGAACTCAACCGCGGGGCGGCAGCCCAGCGGCTGTCCCTTGCTGGTCAGCGGCGCCACGATGATGCGTGGCAGGGCGGCGTTCATGTCGTCGGGCGAAATCACCAGGCCGGGTCGGGTCTTGCGGATTTCGGTGCCTACGGTCGGATCAAGATTGACCCAGTAGACCTCGCCGCGCCTCACCACACCCATTCGTCATCGCCTTCGTCCAGTGGGATGGTGGCGAAGGCGTCTTCGTCCGTGGCGATGGGCGTGCTAAACCAGCCCTCGCGCACGGGGCGGACCGGCTCGATGACCAGACGGCCATTTTCGTGTTTCAGTTCGATGCGTGAGCCCACGATCAGGGCGAGCTCGGACAGCATGGGCGCCGGCAAGCGGACCACGGCGCTGTTACCCCATTTTTTGATCTCGGTTTGCATGACGTGTCACCAGTCGCGAGGATAATGTAGCTTCATTGTAGCTACTTGATCGTGAATCGGCACCTGCGACGACAAGTGCGAAACACGCCTGGGCCGCCCTCACTGCGCCTCCGGCAGCCCATACCCCAGCATCCGCCGCCGCTTGATGTCCACGTATAAGGTTTCGA
>CAZZHF010000448.1:0-1691 GCA_964653545.1 uncultured Gammaproteobacteria bacterium
AAGGCCTTGCTGCATGTGGCCAAGGTGATCGACGAGGCTGCCCACACGCCGGGCGTCGCCTTCGGCAAGCCGAAGATCGATCTGGACGCCGTGCGCACGGGCAAGAACAAAGTGGTTGCCAAGCTCACAGGCGGCCTGGTGGCTTTGGCGCGTCAGCGCAAAGTGCAGGTGGTGCATGGTGCGGCAAAGTTCACCGCCGCCCATACCCTGCGTGTCGAGACACCGGACGGACCGGTGGACATCGAATTCGAGCACGCCATCGTCGCCACCGGCTCCACGCCGGTGCGCATCCCCGGCCTGCCGGACGATCCGCGGGTCATGGACTCCACCGGCGCGCTGGCGCTGACGGATATTCCAGGCAAGCTGCTGGTGATCGGCGGCGGCTACATCGGCCTTGAAATGGCTACCGTGTACCGGGCGCTGGGCAGCGCGGTCAGCGTGGTCGAGTTCATGGACACGCTGCTGCCGGGGGCCGATGCGGATCTGGTCAAGCCACTGGCCAAAAAGCTGGCGGGGGAGTTCGCGGACATTCGCCTGAGAACCAAAGTCACCGGCATCGAGGCCAAAAAGAACGGTCTGCACGTCAGCTTCGAGGGGCCGGACGGTACCGACGTCAAGACCTACGACCGCGCCCTGGTGGCGGTCGGTCGGCGCCCGAACGGCAAGAACCTCGGCCTGGAGGCGCTGGGCGTGACGGTGACCGAGCGCGGTTTCATAGACGTCGATGGCCAGCGGCGCACCGGCGCGGCACACATTTTCGCCATCGGCGATGTGGCCGGCGAGCCCATGCTGGCGCACAAGGCCGCCCACGAGGGCAAGGTGGCAGCGGAAGTCATCGCCGGTCACAAGGCCGCGTTTGCGCCGCTGGCGATCCCGGCGGTGGTGTTCACCGACCCCGAGATCGGCTGGGCCGGCCTGACCGAACAGCAGGCCAAGAAAGACGGAATCGCCTACGCCAAGGCGGTGTTCCCCTGGGCAGCCAACGGCCGCAGCCTGACCCTGGGTCGCGACGAAGGGCTGACCAAGATCCTGTTCGACGAAACCAGCCGCCGGGTGCTGGGCATTGGCATCGTCGGCCCGGGCGCCGGCGACCTGCTTGCCGAGGGCGTACTGGCGATCGAAATGGGCGCCGACGCCCAGGATCTGGCACTCACTATTCACGCCCATCCCACACTATCTGAAACCGTCGGCATGGCAGCGGAAGTGTTCGAGGGCACTGTTACCGACATCATGAGCCCAAAGCGCTAAATCTGTCAGTCTGAATCCGCACAGGATTTAGCGGGCAACAGAAAGCTAGATGGGCGCCCCGGGGCGATCCAGAACATGCGTCTGGCGGCTACCGCTTATTGAAAGCTTCTGCCAAGAGCCAGGACACAGTCAGTCTGGCTAAAATAGGTGGTCGGCTAAAGAAAAACCCCCGTTGAGGCAATACCTCAAGGGGGGTCAAATATAAAAGCCTGGCAGTGACCTACTTTCACATGGGCGAACCCACACTATCATCGGCGCACAGCGGTTTCACTTCCGAGTTCGGAATGGGATCGGGTGGTTCCCACTTGCTATCTCCGCCAGGCAAACTGGTTGGGGCCAAGCCCCAGATATTCAGAAAGAGAGTTTGACGCGCCGCGTCCAGCTTGGTTGGGTGTTATATGGTCAAGCCTCACGGGCAATTAGTACCGGTTAGCTCCACGCGT
>CAZZHF010000449.1:0-1676 GCA_964653545.1 uncultured Gammaproteobacteria bacterium
TGCGCGACCAGCTCTTTGCCGACGCCGGTCTCGCCGCTGATCAGTACCGTCAGGTCGGTGGCGGCGACCGTGTCGATCTCGGCCTGCAGGTGGCGCATGGGGGGGCTGTGGCCGATCAGATCGCGCGGGCGCAGCGTCGCCGGGGCCTCGGCGAGGGTGCGTGCCAGCTGTTGCTCGCGCTGCGCGCGCTGGGCGAGGCTGCTGATGCGCTCGCCAGCGACGACGACTGTACTGGCCAGCCGGCCGAAGGCTTCCAGCAGATCCAGATCGACCGCACCGAAGGCCCGCGGATCGAGTGCGTCCAGCGTGAGCAGGCCCCAGGGACGATCGTCCACGTATAGCGGGCAGCCCACGCAATCGTGCACTTCGAGCTGCCCGGTTCGCCCCTCGACCAGGCCGTCGTAGGGGTCAGGCAGCTGGCAGTCCGCGGCCAGGCGCGTCGGCCCGCGCCGCTGCAGTAGCGTCAGCAGGCGCGGGTGGTCCTGCAGGCGGAAGCGTCGGCCGAGCGTGTCATGGCTCAGGCCCGTTACCGCCAGAGGCCGCAGCGTATCGCCGTCAAGGCGCAGCAGGGCCGTGGCATCGCACGGGAACAGCGCCTGCATAGCTTCCAGCAGGCGCGTGTAACCGGCCTCGTCGGGTTCGTCCCGGGTCAAGGTGCCGACAACCTGCGCCAAGGCGCCCAGTAGCTTGGATGGAGTCATTTTTACCGGTCAATGATGTCAAACAGACTTCCTTACTGGGGCGTCATTCTGACATCGTGACGGCGGAGAGTGTGTAATTGACTGGTTTTTCGGTGTGGCACGAAACGTGAGATGTGCAAGGCGGGAAGGACAAACCGTCTTGCCCGCGACCGCTTGGCCTGCATGCATGCACGGCCGGTCAGGCCCGCAGTCACCGTACTGCCACGGAGTCAGTCAATGCTTTCCGAACAACACCGCGACCTGGTCAAGGCCACCGTGCCGCTGCTCGAAGCCGGCGGCGAGGCGCTCACCCGCCACTTCTATCGCATCCTGCTGGACGAGTACCCGCAGGTGCGCCCGCTGTTCAACCAGGCCCACCAGGCCAGCGGCGCGCAGCCGCGTGCGCTGGCCAACGGCATCCTGCAGTACGCCCGGCACATCGACCACCTGGAAGCGCTCGGGCCACTGGTCGGGCAGGTGGTGCAAAAGCACGTCTCGCTGCAGGTGCTGCCGGAGCAGTATCCGATCGTCGGGACCTGCCTGCTGCGGGCGATACGCGAGGTGCTTGGCGCCGAGGTGGCCACCGATGCGGTCATCGCCGCCTGGGCCGCTGCCTATCAGCAGCTTGCCGACCTGCTGATCGGCGCCGAAGCGGGTGTCTATGCGAACACCGCCGCGGCGCCCGGCGGCTGGCGCGGGGCAAGGTCGTTCCAGGTGGCGCGCAAGGTGGTGGAGAGCGACGAAATTGTCTCGCTGTACCTGCAGCCGGCCGACGGCGGTCCGGTGATGGCCTTCCGGCCGGGGCAATACATTGGCCTGAAGCTGATCGTCGACGGCCAGGAGGTGCGGCGCAATTACTCGCTGTCGGCCCCGTCCAACGGCGCCACATATCGCATCAGCGTCAAGCGCGAGCCGGGCGGGGTGGTTTCGAATTTCCTGCACGATTCGGTGGCCACTGGCGCCGCGCTGGATCTGTTCCCGCCGGCCGGCGATTTC
>CAZZHF010000450.1:0-1675 GCA_964653545.1 uncultured Gammaproteobacteria bacterium
AAAAGGTACTGACCGCCGAGCCGTTCGGCGCCGCCGAGGCCAAGGCCTGCGGCCTGGTCAACCGCGTGGTAGCCGACGATCAGGTGCAGGCCGAAGCCATGAAGCTGGCGCAGAAAATCGCCAGCAACTCGCCCCGCTCGGTGGCCGCCCACACCCAGGCCGTGCGCCTGTCGGTCAAGTACAACCGCGAGGTGCTGGAGGAATTCCAGCGCCAGATCTGGGACCCGGTCGTGTTCGGCCAGGACATCCAGGAAGGTCTGGCCTCGTTCGGTCAGCGCCGCAAGCCGGAGTGGAAGAACCAATAAACGTCTGAATCAGTCCATCCTGGACTGCTCAGACCACGGAGTCCGAAAGGTGTGGCTTTCAGACTCCTTGAACGCAAGGCCTTACCGGCGTCGAGTTGGCGGCACATCCCTGTGCCGCAGGCGCATTGATCGCGTGTAGGTCGGGTTAGCGAGCCAGCGCGTAACCCGACACCCCGCCACGCAGGAACGTCGGATTACGCGCTGGCTCGCCAACCCGGCCTACAAGACCTGCATTCCAAACAGGAGGCAACCGTCATGCTCGACCTGACCGAACCCGAACACATCCGCCTGCTGCGCGACCAGCTGCGCCGCTTCGTGGCCAAGGAAATGCCGCGCGAGGCCGCCGCGCGCTGGGACCGGCAGGACGTGTTCCCGCGCGACGTGTTCGACAAGCTGGCCGAGCTTGGCGTGTGCGGCCTGACGGTGCCGGAGGAATACGGCGGCGCCGGCGTGGACATCCCGGCCTGCATGGCAGTGATCGAGGAACTGTCACGCCGCTCGCTGGCCGTGTCCGTGCCATACATCATGTGCACCTGCTACGCCGGAATGAACATCACCGAAGTCGGCTCCGAGGCGCAAAAACGCGAGCTGCTGCCCAAAATCGCCGCAGGCAAACTCATTTTTGCCTACGGCCTTACGGAACCGGACATCGGCTCGGACCTGGGCAGCGTCAAGACCACCGCTGTGCGCGACGGCGATGAACTCGTCATCAACGGCGCCAAGCGCTTTTGCTCCGGCGCCGACGAGGCCGACTACATCTACGCGCTGGTCTGCTCGGACCGGGCCGGGCAGCGCTACCAGAACCTCTCGTTCGTGCTCATCCCGCCGACCGCGCCCGGCGTCACTGTCACCGCCTTCGAGTGCATGGGCGTGCGCGGCATCCACACCACGGACGTCACCTTCGACAACGTGCGCGTGCCGATCGGCAACCTGGTCGGCGGTGAAGAAGCCTGGAACCGCGGCTGGGACATGCTGGCCGGACCGGGGCTCGACGTGGAGAAAATCGAAGTCGCCGCGATCGCGCTCGGCGTCGCCTGGGCGGCGCTGGAAGACGCCTGGCAGTACGCGCAGGAGCGCAAGCAGTTCGGCAAGGCGATCGGCACCTACCAGTCCATCCGCCACCTGCTGGCCGACATGCAGGCCAAGCTGTACACCGCCCGCACGCTGGTCTACCAGGTGGCGGGCCAACTCGGCAGCGAAGGCCGGCACGGCGTCGAGACCGCCATCGCCAAACTCATGGCCACCGAGTACTGCACCGAGATCACGCTCGCCGCGCAAAAGGTGATGGGCGCCTACGGCTACGCCAGCGAATTCCCCATGGAACGCTACGTGCGCGACTCGCTGGCGCTGCCGATCTTCGGCGGCTCGTC
>CAZZHF010000451.1:0-1666 GCA_964653545.1 uncultured Gammaproteobacteria bacterium
GCGCTGCCAAAATCTGTGGCGGCAAGCCACTGATTTTGTGAGCCATCGGAAAACCGCGCTTTTCCGACTGGCGGGCGCTGAGAAAGCCGGGATGGATTTATTCAGCGCTTCCTCAAGCGCCGATTATTGCCCTCTACGCGGCAATTTGCTCGTACCGAGCCCAGCCGCCCGCTGTAACGGCCCAAGTCCGACAGGCTGCTAGCGGCTGAATCTGCGTTGCGGGGCGCGGCCCGACCCCGAACGATCGCCGCCACGGTGTGCCGGTCGGGCCGCCGCCGGCGCGGCGCCAAGCGTACGCGGCGAAGGCTCGTAGCCGGGCAATATCTGTTGCGGAATGCGCTGATTGACCAGGCGCTCGATCCCGCGCAACAAATCCGCCTCATCGGGCGCCACCAGCGAGATAGCCTGACCCTCGCGCCCGGCACGCCCAGTGCGCCCAATGCGGTGCACGTAATCGTGCGGCACGTCCGGCAGGTCGTGGTTCACCACCAGAGGCAACTGATCAATGTCCAGGCCACGGGCCGCGATATCGGTTGCGACCAATACCCGCACACTACCGTTCTTGAAACCTTCCAGCGCCTTGGTGCGGGCACCCTGGCTCTTGTTGCCGTGTATGGCGGCACTTTTCAGGCCGTCGCCGTCCAGTTGCTCGGCCAGGCGGTTGGCCCCGTGCTTGGTACGGGCAAATACAAGTACCTGCTGCCAGTTATTGCTGCCGATCAGCCACGACAGCAGCTCGCGCTTGCGGCCCTTGTCCACTGCATAAGCGATCTGGCTGATCTGGCTGGCGGTAGAGTTTCGTGGCGCCACGTCAATTTCTACCGGCTGCTGCTGGAATTGCGCCGCCAGGGCGCGAATTTCGCTGGAGAAAGTCGCCGAAAACAGCAAGGTCTGGCGCTGCCTGGGCAGCAGGGCAACCACTTTTTTAATGTCGCGGATGAAACCCATGTCCAACATGCGGTCGGCTTCGTCCAGTACCAAGATCTCGACCCGATCCAGCACGCAGGTGCCCTGCTGCAGATGATCGAGCAGACGACCGGGCGTTGCCACCAGCACATCGAGTCCGCGAGCCAGCGCCTGAATCTGCGGGTGAATGCCAACGCCACCGAAGATGACAGCACTGCGCAGCTTCAGCCCGCTGCCGTAATCCTTGAAACTCTGGCAGACCTGAGCGGCCAACTCACGGGTCGGGGTAAGCACCAGCGCCCGCACGGCTCTTGGCCGCGGCGGCTGATGATTCGCGGCGAGCCGTTGCAGCATCGGCAGGGCGAAACCGGCCGTCTTGCCGGTGCCGGTCTGCGCGGCGGCGAGCACATCCTGGCCGGCCAGAATGACCGGAATGGCACGTTCCTGAATGGGAGTGGGCGTTGTGTAGCCATGTTCGGACACAGCGGCACACAGCTCGGCACGCAGGCCGAGAGTCGAAAAAGGCATATGGGTATCCTGAGAGCGGAACCGGCGCAGAATTGTTTTGCGCGGTTCGGGCGAAACGGTAGTGCGGAGCAGACCCAGGCAGGCGCCTGGAGAACGCGCGGCGCAGACCGTAGTACGCCACGAAGATCCGGGCAGTGTACCGCAAGCACTTGGGAGACGCTGAAGCATTCAGTGTTTCCCGCAGCGCAAGGATGCGCTGCCAAAATCCGTGGCTGTAAGCCACTGATGTTGT
>CAZZHF010000452.1:0-1656 GCA_964653545.1 uncultured Gammaproteobacteria bacterium
TGACGTAGTTCTGGCGCAGCAAGGCCTCGTACTGGCGGTTGCTGAGCTTGTGTTCCGCGTGCTTTTGAGCATTCGGCGCAGGCGCTGCCTGGGCTGCTGTAGCCAGCTTTGGCTTGCCGCCGCGCGAGTTATCCAGCCACTGCCAGAGCTTGAGGTAGCTGGTGAATTCGCTCTTCTCGTCATCGAACTTGGCATGCGCCTGGTCGGCCTGCGCCTGCGCTTCCATGGGGCGTTCGCGCACGTCCTGCACGCTCAGCGCGCTGGCAATCACCAGCACCTCGTCCAGCGCCTGCCGTTCGCGCGCTTCCAGAATCATGCGACCCACCCGTGGGTCCAGCGGCAGCTTGGCCAGCTCGCCCCCCAACTTGGTGAGTTCGTTGGCCTCGTCCACCGCACCCAGTTCCTGCAGCAGCTGGTAGCCGTCGGTGATGGCGCGGCGCGAAGGCGCCTCCAGGAAAGGGAATTCCTCCACAGCCCCCAGGTGCAGTGACTTCATCCGCAGGATCACCGCCGCCAGCGAAGAGCGCAGGATTTCGGGGTCGGTGAAGCGCGGGCGGGCGTTGAAGTCGGCCTCGTCATACAGGCGTATGCAAATGCCGTCGGCCACGCGACCGCAACGGCCCGCACGCTGGTTGGCCGCCGCCTGGCTGATGGGCTCCACCAGCAACTGCTCAACCTTGCTGCGCAGGCTGTAGCGTTTGACGCGCGCCGTGCCCGCGTCTATGACGTAGCGGATACCCGGTACTGTGAGCGAGGTTTCCGCCACGTTGGTGGCCAGCACGATGCGCCGCTCGCGACCGGGGTGGAATATGCGGTCTTGCTCGGCCTGGCTGAGCCTTGCGAACAGGGGCAGCACCTCGGCATTGCGCAGCACCGGTTGGTGGCTCAAGTGCTTGCGCAGGTGGTCGGCCGCCTCGCGAATTTCGCGCTCGCCCGGTAAGAAGACGAGGATGTCGCCACCATGGGCACCACCGCGCCAGAGTTCGTCCACACCGTCGGTGATGGCGTCGTTCAGGTCGAAGTCCCGGCTTTCCTCGAAGGGGCGGTAGCGAACCTCCACCGGGTAGGTACGGCCCGACACCATCATCACCGGCGCCGGGCCTTTTCGTGACGCGAAGTGCTGGGCGAAGCGGTCGGCGTCGATGGTGGCGGAGGTGACGATGACCTTCAAATCCGGCCTGCGCGGCAGGATCTGCTTGATGTAGCCCAGCAGGAAGTCGATGTTGAGGCTGCGTTCGTGCGCCTCGTCGATGATGAGCGTGTCGTAGGCGCGCAGCAGCGGGTCGGTCTGCGTTTCGGCCAGCAGGATGCCGTCGGTCATCAGCTTGACCGAGGCGCTCTTGCTCAGCCGGTCGTGAAAGCGCACCTTGTAGCCCACCACCTCGCCCAACGGGGTGTTGAGTTCCTCGGCAATGCGGCTGGCCACTGAACTGGCGGCAATGCGCCGGGGCTGGGTGTGGCCGATGAGCTGCCCGCGCTCCCCCGGCTTGGCGTTGACCCGCCCGCGCCCCATGGCCAGCGCGATCTTGGGCAACTGGGTGGTCTTGCCAGAGCCCGTTTCGCCACAGACGATGATGACCTGGTGCTCGCGCAGGGCGGCCTCGATCTCGTGGCGTTTGCCAGAGACGGGCAGGGATTCGGGGAACTCGATCTTCA
>CAZZHF010000453.1:0-1637 GCA_964653545.1 uncultured Gammaproteobacteria bacterium
CGGCGCAAAGATCTTATCCGGCGTGTTGAAGGTGGGGCGCTGAAACTTGCGCGTCGCATGATAATTCTTCAGGAAACTGTTCTGCTTTCCAAAAACATAAACACGTTTCTTTAGGCTCAGGACTTCTGTGGGTGCCGCCCGTGATGCAAGAGGGTTTCTGACCTTCTGAACTGGTGATCGAGTGCGGTCTTCTGTCAGGCCTTGATTGCGGCGCTTTCAGAAGCCGCTGGCCGGTATGGTGATCCGCGGATCAGGTCCAAATCTGGGCACCTCCAAAAACCCTTGGCCAATCGGGGCGTGATTTGATTCACTCGGCCTGACGGGAGGCGGGTAAGCGTGGCAGGATCCCGCCTTGGTAATGTCGCGCTGACCGTGCAGCGTGTCGTAAGCATTCGGCGAAGCTTTCAATTACCCACAAGTGGTCGCACGCGTGATTCCCGTGAGCGCATTGCGGTTGAAGCCCCTGACTCATACCAACGATTGCGGACTCTGACTCACGCGGACGATTCCCAATCGGTTGCTGATGTGATTCAACACTCCTGTTCTGAGGGAGGTTGCGATGGCGGCGGCGGTTGGGTTGCGGGGTGATTTTACGGCGGCGGCAGTGCGGCGGCTGGCTCATGGGAGCCGCGATGCCGGACAGGTCCGCCGGCTTTTGTCGCTGGCGGCGATTTACGGTGGTGGCAGCCGGAGCGCGGCGGCGCTTGTCGGCGGCGTCGGCTTGCAGACGGTTCGGGACTGGGTGCTGCGGTTCAACCGCGACGGACCCGATGGACTGATCGACGGCAAAGCGCCCGGGGGTCGCCCGCGGCTCGACGCCAGCCAGAGGGCAGCGCTGGCGGCGGCTGTCGAGCGCGGCCCCATCCCGGCGGCGCACGGCGTTGTGCGCTGGCGGCTGGTCGATCTCGTTCAGTGGGTCCAGGACGAGTTCGCGGTGTCGATCAGCCCGCAGACGCTGGGCCGCGAGCTTCGCGCCATGGGCTACCGCAAGCTGTCGGCGCGGCCACGCCACCATGCGCAGGAGGCCGAGACGATCCCGGCATTTAAAAAAACTTCCCCGCCCAAGTGGCAGCGATCCGGGCGGCGCTCCCGCGCGGCACACCCATAGAGCTGTGGTGGCAGGACGAGGCGCGGGTCGGCCAGAAGAACGGCATCACCCGGCGCTGGGCGAAACGCGGGACGCGGCCCTCGGCGCCCAAGGATCAGCGCACCGCGTCGGCCTATATCTACGGCGCGATCTGTCCGGCCGAGGGCAAGGGCGCCGCGCTGGTGCTGCCGCGCTGCAACACCGAAGGGATGACGCTGCACCTCGCCGAGGTCGCCGCCACCGTGGCCCCGGGCGCGCACGCCGTGCTGCTGCTCGATCAGGCGGGCTGGCATCTCTCGGCCGGGCTCGTCATCCCCGCCAACATCACGCTGCTGCCGCTCCCGGCCAAATGCCCCGAGCTGAACCCGGTCGAAAACGTCTGGCAGTTCATGCGCGATAACTGGCTGTCGAACCGCATCTTCAAATCCTACGACGACATCCTCGACCATTGCTGCTTCGCCTGGAACCGCCTCACCGATCAGCCATGGCGCATCATGTCCATCGGACTGCGCCAATGGGCGCATGGGTCATGATCAACGAGTCTTGGTAT
>CAZZHF010000454.1:0-1631 GCA_964653545.1 uncultured Gammaproteobacteria bacterium
TTGGTGACGCACGCTTCCTGCGCATCGCCGACAACCCATCGGAGCTGCGCGACAACCGACGCGGCGCGGTGGAGGTGTGTGCCGACGTGGGCCTGACGCTGCAAGCCATCCTTGACGCGGCGCCCGCCACGCCGCCCGCCAGCGACACGACCTGGTTGGCCGGCCTGCGTGAACAGCACCAGCAGCGTTCCGCCAAACTCGCACAAAGCATGGTGCAAGCCCCCGCCGGCAGCGATGGCCGCATGCACCCCAACCGCGTGTTGGCCGCGCTGCGCGAAGTCCTACCCACCGACAGCATCGTGGTCGCCGATGGCGGCGACTTCCTGAGTTTTGCCCGCGTGGGCCTGCCGGCCAGCACCTACCTCGACCCTGGCTCGCTGGGCTGCATCGGCGTGGGCACGCCGTTTGGCGTGGCCGCCAGCCTGGCCTGCCCGGGCCGTACGGTGGTGGTGGCCACGGGCGACGGCGCCTTCGGCTTCAACGCCATGGAAGTCGACACCGCCGTGCGCCATAAGGCCCCGGTGTTCATCGTGGTGGCCAACAACGGTTCCTGGGCCATCGAGGTACGCGATCAGCAGGAAACGCACGGCAAGGTGGTGGGCACCCACCTGCAGTTTGCCGACCACGCGGCCATGGCGCGCGCCTTTGGCATGCACGCCGAGCGGATCGAAAAGGCCGACGACCTGCCCGCCGCCATCAGCCGCGCGCTGACCGAACTGCGCGCCGGTCGCCCCGCCCTGCTGGACGTGGTGGTCACACCCGAAGCGGCTTCGAGTGATGGCAAGTCGGGCCTGGCCTGGGTGCCCCACCTGCAGGCCCTCGGTGCGTGGGACGAAGCCGAGCGCCGCTGGCGCGCTGGCGGTGCGGTCGGCTGAAGCCGCCGTGCGCCAGGCCACTACCATTGGCCCCATGAAACAGCTGCAAGCCGCTCCCAGCCTGGTGGAACAGGTCCACCAGGCCGTCCTGTCCGACATCGCCTCGGGCCAATTGCGTCCGGGCGAGCGCATCATCCAGGAGCAATTGGCGCAGCAACTGGGTATCTCGCGGCAGCCGGTGCAGCAGGCCCTGACCCTGCTGCGCAAGGAGGGCGTGCTGATCGACGCACCCGGCCGTGGCCTGCAAGTGGCGCCGCTGGACCTGGAGCACGTGCGCCACATGTACGAGGTGCGGGCCGTGATCGAGGGCCTGGCCTTTCGCTCGGCGGCTGAGCGTTACACCTCTCAAGCCGACAAACGGGGCAGCGCCCTGATCCGGGCCGGGCGCCAGGCGGTGGCCAAGCAGTCCTACGCCGACATGATCGCGGCTGACATGGCCTTCCACGACTTCATCTACGAGCTGTCGGGCAACCCGCTGGTGGCCCCCGCCATGCAGACCCACTGGACGCAGACACAACGGGTGATGGGCGAGGTGCTGATGCGCGACGACAAGCCGCGTGACATCTGGGACCAACACGAGGCACTGCTTCGCGCCGTGACGGCCGGTGATGGTGAAGCCGCCGAGCGGCTGGCGCGGCGCCACATCCTGGATGCGGCCGAATTCATGATCACGCGGCTGCGGGGCGAAGGGCATTGACACCGACTGGGCACGTCGTCCGTGGCTGGTCGCGGTAAACCGTTACACTCGCGCCTGCT
>CAZZHF010000455.1:0-1618 GCA_964653545.1 uncultured Gammaproteobacteria bacterium
TACCCGTGCTTATTCATGATTTAAGTGGTGGAGGGGGAAGGATTCGAACCTTCGAAGGCTGAGCCGTCAGATTTACAGTCTGATCCCTTTGACCGCTCGGGAACCCCTCCAAGGAAATAGCCGTGCATTATCTTGGCCAACTACGGTGACGTCAACGACCTGACCGGCCGCACCGGCCCTCCAGCACCACAACGCACAGGCATGCCCTCCCCAGAACAAGCGTGGACCAGCTCCCGATACAGCGCCACGCGGGCCAGGAGCCGAAAATCCTCCCTTGAAAATCCAGACCAGCGCCGGGTTACCGCGCCATCTGCGCAGCGCCCATACCTCAAAACCCGGCGCGGGCGATCACACCCGATCGCGCGAAACTGCACGAGTTATGAGGACAGAACACGGATTTGCATGCCAACTGTGGAGCGGGTGAAGGGAATCGAACCCTCACTGAGAGCATGGGAAGCTCCCGTTCTACCATTGAACTACACCCGCTTATGGTCTTCATTCTAGCTACCGGCTTCAAAGGCCGGCAAGCGCCCGCCGCGCATACGCCCGATCAACCGGTCACTGATCACCGGGTCAGCGCCCCAACAAGCCACGCAACAATGCCTTGCCGCGCTGCTCGCGCTCGGAGTCACCGGCTTTGGGAGCGAGCTTTTTCTGCAAGCGCTGTATGGCCTCGTCACCCGCCGCCAGCTGCGGACGAACTTTAAAATCGCCGGGCCGTCCGGTCACCCGCAGGCGCACCGGTGCTTCCTTGACGACATCGGGTTCATCGGCGTCACCACGACGAAGCGCCGCTGTCCGCAAGCGGTAATCCACTTCAGAGGTCGGCAAGTCCAGCGAGCCGGCGCCTCGCAGCTGATAGAACTGACCAGGCTGATGCCGTTGTTGCTCCAGGAACAGGTCATCGCTGCGCCACACGCCGGCACGGACCTTGCCGCTGACCCGCAGAACGGAAAACCGTGTATCAGGACTCAGGTCGCATTCGGGGCCAGCCTTGCCACGCAGGCTGGCAATCTTGACACGCGCCTGACAAATATCGCGGTCGGCATTGATTCCCTTCAGCACGCCGTCGCTACCGTCGAGGCGCAGCGTGCCGTTGAGGCTCCGCAGCAACGCCGCACCCGTGGCAGCAGCGGCTGTCGCCTCGACCCCCAAGGTAAACCGGCCTTGAACTGCGTCCTTGCCGGCAATGTCCAGCAGCATTGGACCCGCCGCCACGTCGGTGGCAGCCAGCTTTAGACTCAACACCGAACCGCCTCCCCGCGCGTCGAGTCCCAAACTGGCGTCAAGAGCACCGCCATAGAAGCCTGCCCTGACCGGTTGCAACGCCAATCTTCCGGCACCGCCATTCGCCTGGACAAACACACGATCCAGCTTGGCCCCGCGCGCCGTCAACGTGCCCAGATCAACCGTGCCGGCAACCCGCATCTGGGCCAGCCGCTTGAGAAATTCCTCCGGCGAGGCAGCAACGGGGAAATTCGGCACCTCGTCGTCGGATGCCACGTGTGTCGACTCTGGCTCCGGGAGTTGCGTCACCGCCGTTTGCGGCGGCGCATAACGGTCGGCATTGATGCTGTCGCCCTCAAGTGCAAAGCTCAGTTTCGGATCCTCATAGTCG
>CAZZHF010000456.1:0-1603 GCA_964653545.1 uncultured Gammaproteobacteria bacterium
GCGCAGCCGGTTGGACAGGAACTTGCACCGCTTTAATTGACACACGGTTGCTGGCCCTGCTGGTGCTCGAAGACCGCAGGAGGGAGATAGCGCAGCGCCGAGTGAAGCCGCTGCTGGTTGTAGAAGGCGATGTAGCTGCGCAGCGCCTGCCGAAGCTGCTCGTCATCGTAGAAGGTCTTGCCGTACAACTCTTCGGCCTTCATCGAGTGGAAGAACGACTCCATGTGCGCGTTGTCGTTCATCTTGCCCGGGCGGTTCATGCTCTGCAAGATGCCCAGGCGGGCCAGCCGCTCGCGGTACTCGAAGGCGGCGTATTCGATCCCGCGATCGCTGTGGAACACCAGGCCGGGTTCGGGCTGGCGGTTGCGCGCGGCGTGCTGCAGGGCCTCGCTGGTCAGTGCTGCGTCGCGCCTGGCGCTCAAGCTCCAGCCAACGATGCGCCGCGAGTGCCGGTCCATCACGACGGCCAAGTAGCGCCACTGGCCGGCGACCTTGAGGTAGGTGACGTCACCGACCCAGACTTGGTTGGGTGCCTCGATCACCACCTGACGCTGATGATTGGGCACGCTGGCGAAGAAGGCGCGCTGGGTGACCTTGGCACGCCGATACAGCCGGGCGCTGCGCCCCTGCAGCTGGGCGCAGCGCATCAGGCGTGCCACGCGGCGCCGGCCCACAGGCAGGCCGTCCCGGCGCAACTGGCCTGTGACGCGGGGGCTGCCGTAGTAGCCGCGGCTGCGCGCATGCACCTCTCGAACTCGCTCGACGAGCAACTCGTCCTGCTGGGCGCGCTCGCTGGGCTGGCGGCGCTGCCAGGCGTAAAAGCCGCCGCGCGTGACACCGTACAGCGCGCACATCATTTGGATCGCGTGGGTGTGCCGGTTTGCCGCGATGAAGGCGAAGACTTCGCTTTTCGATCGGAGGCAAACCGGATAGCTTTTTTTAGAAGGTCATGCTCCATCTGCAGGCGCTTGAACTGCTGCTCGACTTCGCGCAGGCGCTGCAGCTCAGCGACGGCCGCCGGCTCCATGGGCGGTGGCCTGCCCGTCAACTCACCATCGCGAACCTGCTTGCGCCATTTCGAGAGCATGAACGGATGAATGCAGAGCGACTCTGCAACGTCCTTGACCAACACGCCCGGCTGGTGGCTCATCTGTACCGCCTTGAGCTTGAAGTCCACGCCGTAGCGGTTGATCTTCTGCGGCCCTGGCATTCCCATCGATCACTCCTTCATTAGGTCGGAGTGTCAACGAAACCGGTACAAGCTCCACATCCGCTCGATGGAATGGTTAGGCCTACCTGCGGACAAGCTATGCTATTCCACGGGCGACGACTTGGGTTCACGAGTGTCCGCAGGTGATCTGAAAGAAAGTTGTCCGTCTCTTTCACGTAGCGTTTGACCGAAACTTCTAGATGTTCGAGTTGACCGAATCGAATGTATCTGCTTTGGCCGCCGCGATGAGCGACCTCTCCGCGCAGTGCAACGAAGTCATCGATCGGCACCGCCCCGGTGCTCCACGCAGCACCGATATCTGGAATGGCTAAGAAGTCCTCAAAGAGCGGCTTCAATTTGTGGTGTTTTGGCGTGTGAAGCTTGTCTACTCGT
>CAZZHF010000457.1:0-1602 GCA_964653545.1 uncultured Gammaproteobacteria bacterium
GGTGCGCGTCGGGCCCATAGCGCTCGACCAGCACGCGCGCGATCTCATCGCTGAGCGGCGTGGCGGCGATCGGATGGGCCCGCAGTTGATCGAACTTCACGCCGCCACGCCTGCGCAGCAGCGGGTGACCGCGGCGGCACAGGAACGCCCCCCGCATCTCGTACGTCTCGGTGGTGCGCAGATCGGGTGCGGGCGCCAGCGACCTGGCATCAACCACCAGCGCATCGATCGTGCGCTCACGCAGGCTGCGTTCGAGCAGGTCGGTGCGGCCGCGCGAAATCTCGAGGCGCAGTTGGGGATGGTACGTCGCCATGTGCATCAACAGCGGCGTCATCAACATCGCGCCTGGCCCGGACCCCAGCCCGATTCGTAGCGTACCGGCGTTCCCAAGCGCCATCTGCGCACCGCTGTCGCGCAAGTCATCCGCCGCCCCCACCAGCTGGCGAGCGCGCTCGACCACCTCGCGGCCGACAGGGGTGAGCTCGCTGTGCCTGCCGATGCGGTCGAACAACGCTTGACCCAACTCCGTTTCAAGCGCGCGGATGCTGCGGCTCAACGCGGGTTGGGTCAGGAACAGCGCCGCCGCCGACTTGCTGAAGGAGCCGGTCTGGGCCAATGACAGCAGGTGTCGCAACTGAACGAGGGTCATGGCAAGAATCCCGGCATTTGAATGTTGAACTCATGCTAACGCAGACAACAATGCATTGGACTTTGCAGTTACCGAACCCTACATTGGCCACGCCTGACACCCACCGCCGCCCTCACACCTCCAGGAGTTGCCATGACAAAGTTTCAACGCTCGCTGACCTTGATGGCCGGCCTGCTGCTCAGCGCCGGCGCGGTCCTCGCGCAGACCTGGCCCAACAAGCCGGTCAACCTGATGGTCCCATACCCGGCTGGCGGCCCGTCCGACGCCATCGCGCGCATCTTCTTCAACCCGCTCGGCAAGGAACTGGGCCAGCAGGTTCTGGTGGAGAACCTGGGTGGGGTCAGCGGCGCGCTGGCGGCACAAAAGGTCCTGGCCGCCCCGGCCGACGGCTACTACATCTTCCAGGGCTCCCCCAACGAAGTGATCCTGTCGCCGCTGGCCAATGCCGCTGTGAAGCTGAAGACGGAAGACTTCCGCCTGGTGCACCCGGTAGCCGATGCGGTGATGGTCTTCGTGACGCGCAAGGACCTGCCGGTCAACAGCGTCGACGAACTGATCGCGCTGGCCCGCAAGTCGGCCGACAAGCCGCTGACCTATGGCAGCGTGGGCATTGGCTCGCTGTACCACCTGATCCTGGAGAACGTGCAGGCGTCCACCGGCGTCAAGTTGGCCCATGTGCCGTACAAGGGCAATGCACCGCTGCTGCAGGACATTGGCGGCGGCCAGGTGGACTTCGCAGTACTGGTCTACAGCGCGGCGATGGGCGCGCTGGCCGAGCAGGGGCGGCTGAAGGTGATCGGCCAGCTCGGCGCGCAGCGCTCGGAGCTGCTCAAGAACGTGCCGACGGCCAGCGAGAGCCAGTCGCTGAAGAACTTCTCGTACAAGATCTGGACCGGCTTCATGGTGCCGAAGAACACGCCCGAGGACGTGGTAACGCGCCTGCATGCCGCGAT
>CAZZHF010000458.1:0-1601 GCA_964653545.1 uncultured Gammaproteobacteria bacterium
CGGCGACGGCTATCACGTCGGCTGGACACACGCAGCGGCCATCAAAATACTCGGCGGGCCATTAGCCGGCTTGGCCGGCAATGTGGAATTTCCCCTCGACGATGCCGGCCTGCAGGTGACGACCCGACACGGACACGGCTTTGGCGTGATCTTGGACGGAGTGGGCGTCATCCATGATGATCCGGCCTATCGCGAATACGCCTACGCCAACGTGCCCGCGGTGACTGAAAAGCTGGGCGAGTGGCGGGCCAAGCTTTACACAGGCCACTGGAACGCCGGAATTTTTCCCAACTGTTCGTACCTCTACGGCACCAACACCTTCAAGGTGTGGAATCCGCGCGGGCCTAACGAAATTGAGGTTTGGACCTGGACCCTGGTCGAGAAGGCCATGTCGCCCGAACTGAAGGCCGAGGTGGTCAAGCAGGCCATTCATACTTTTGGTACCGCCGGCACGCTGGAGAGCGACGACGGCGAGAACATGGAGACCTGCACCTGGTCCAATCGCGGGCCGCAAACCCGCAAGGGCGTGATGAATAGCCAGATGGGCCAGATCAACGACGGCGAGCACCCGGAACTGCCCGGCGTCATCGGCAAGAACTTCATCGGCGAAACCTCGTATCGTGGTTTTTATCGCTTCTGGGCGGAATTGATGCAGGCGCAGGACTGGGATGCCGTTCGCGCCAACGATACGGCCTGGAAAGAACCCCTGATCGGTGGCGCTGTCACGGCCGCGGGGCGTGCGGCATGAACGCGCCAACCCTGCAAGCATTCAGCCCGGTGCAGCCCGATGAGACCCGACCCGCGGAGTTGGCACTGCATCATGAGGTGACGCAGTTCTATTACCGCGAGGCGCGGTTGCAGAATCGGCGGCAGGCCCGGCAGTGGCTGGAGACCCTGGTGGATCCGGACGTCCACTACTGGCTACCGATCGTCGAGGATCGTTTCGTGCGCGACAGCCGCGCCGCGCCGACCCCGCAGGATCCGGCCATTTATAACGACAACTACAGCGACCTCAGCAACCGGGTCGACAGGCTCGAAACGGGCCTGGTATGGATGGAAGACCCGCCCGGCCGGGCGCGGTTCCTGGTCAACAATATCGAGGTCTACCACACCGCCCAGGAAGAGTTGCTCGGCACCTACTGCAATGTGCACGTCTATCGCAACCGGCGCCAGCGGGACGAGACACACCATTTCTATGGCCGGGAAGACCTGCTGCGCCGCGACGAATCCGGCCAGTTGCGGCTTTTTCGGCGCAAGATCATGCTCGACCAACGGGTCGTGCTGGACAAGAACCTGTACCTGTTTCTGTAGAAAGCCGGAGTATGACGTGAGCCTCAATGCCGTTGAGAAAGTGTTCTGGGAATTCGGCACCGATCCGGACCGCATTGCGGCCTTCCGGGCCGACCCCGACGGGTATCTGGCCCCGTATCGGCTGGACCCGGACGAGCGGGACATGGTCAAGCGGGTTGACCTGAAGGCCCTGGCCGAGCGCGGTGTCAGCACCCTGCTGACCATGATGGTCTGGCCCATGCTCAAGGGCCCCGAGGGCATGCCGTTTTCGTATCTTGAGCACATGAACGGCGGTGTCATGCCGCCGTTTC
>CAZZHF010000459.1:0-1598 GCA_964653545.1 uncultured Gammaproteobacteria bacterium
GCTCGCCCGCCGGGTTCCACTGCGTCAGCTGCTGGTCACGCTCGGCCGGGGTGAGCATCGCATAGGTGGATACCCGCACATCCGCTTGCAACGCGATCTGCTTGAGTAGAGCAACATAGTGGCCGACCAGGCGTTCGATCAGCGTGGCACCGCGGGTGCCCCCGCCGGGGGCCTGAAACAGGTCGGTGGCAAACTCCACTTCGCCCTCGATGCCGTCCGCCGTATCGCGCAAGGTGAACTGCAAATCGAACTTGGCCGTGCCGGTGGCAATGGGTTCAAGCGCCACCGACAGATCTTCAGTCAACGTTGTGTCGCGCCGGTAACCGTCATCTTCCATGACAAAAATAGCCTGGAAGATCGGCGAACTACTCAGGTCAAGCGGAAGATCGAGATCCGCCACCAGGTGGTCAAACGGAACATCCTGATTAGCCTGAGCATCCAGGACTCCGTTACGCACCTGGGCCAACAAGCTTGCAAAGCTCGGGTCGCCATCCAGGTCGGTGCGCACAGCCAGGGTGTTGACGAAAAATCCGACCAGTGGCTCAACCTCAGGTCGATTTCGATTGGCAACCACCGTCCCTACGACAATATCGGTCTGCCCGCTGTAACGGTTCAGAAGCACGGTAAGGCCTGCCAGCAACACCATGTAAGGCGACGCATGATGTGCCCGTGCCAATGCGCGCAGCCGTTCGCTGGTCGTGGCGTCAATATGCAGTCCCACCGTCGCGCCACTGAAAGACTGCACTGCCGGACGCGGAAAATCGGTCGGCAATTCCAGGCGCGCAAGGCCTGCAAGTTTCTGTTTCCAGTAGTCCAGTTGCTGCTGGTAGGCGGGCGTGTCTACGCTCGCCCGCTGCCAGCAGGCGTAATCGGAATACTGAATTGGCAGAGCGGGTAAGTCGCGGGAACGTCCGGCCATCGCCTCTGAATAGGCGCTTCGCAGATCGCTCAGCAACACATTCAGGGACCACAAATCGGCCACGATGTGGTGCATGGTGACGATCAGCAGGTGCTCATTGCGACCCAGGCGCAGCAGGCGCGTGCGCAGCAGTTGCGTGCGCCGGGAGGTGCGATCGGCGCGACGCACCAGATCGAAGGCTCGGCCAGCTTCATCGCGCTTCCAGCGTTCGATCTCCACCGGGCGCTCTTGCGGCGTCAAGCCGCTCAGATCGACAAAGGGCAGGGACCATCCACCCGGCTCGCGCACTGCCTGAAGCAATTCGCTGCCTTGGAAGAAAAATGCGGTGCGCAGAATCTCGTGGCGCTTGACGATCCACTCGAACGCCTTGGTCAGCGCCGAAACCGACAGCGGCCCGCGCAGGCTCAGCGCGCCACTCATGTTGTAAGCCAGGCCCACGCGGCTGCCTGGCTGGTGTGCCGCCAATTCGTTCAGGAACCACAGGCGCTCCTGACCAAAGGAAAGCGGACGCGGCCCGACCCGCTTCGAGCGAACGATCCTCGGCAGACTGGCCACCATGCTGACTTGAGCCACTCCCAGCCGTTGGACCAGTTGAGCAATGCAGGGCGCCTCGAAAATGTCCCGCAGCTGCAGCTGCGTGCCCAGCCGGGTCAGGATCTCGCCGATCACCCGCACCGCC
>CAZZHF010000460.1:0-1588 GCA_964653545.1 uncultured Gammaproteobacteria bacterium
CGTGCGCTGACTCGGCCGCCGCGAACAGGCGCTGCACCTGCGCCAGATCTGTCACATCGGTGGCCACCACCTGTGCCGGCACGCCGAGCGCCCGCGCTTCGTCTGCCACGCGGCCCCCCTGCTCGGCATCGATATCGCCGATGGTGACCCGCGCCCCTTCGGCGGCGAAACCAAGCGCGATCGCCCGGCCGATATTGGATGCCGCCCCGGTGACGATGACGCTGATTCCTGAATAGCCCAAGTCCACGCTGTTCTCCTCGGATGTTGGTGACGCTTTTGCAGTGTCTTGCATGGCGCTCGCCGCGGCAAGATGTGACAGGGCCAACCGCGCCTTAGCTCCCGGTATGTTCGTTCAGTTCCGGCCCAGGTCCCGGCGCAGGATCGGCAGCTCCCGTTGGTAGGCTTCGGCATCGCCATAGGCGACGAAATGGCGGTACTGACGATGAGGCGAAGCCGCCGAGGTGGCGTGACGTACCGGGCACCAGTACTGTTCGGTGCGTCCGGCCACCTCGCGCGCATAGGCCAGCAGCCCGTTGCCGTAGGCGCAGTAATGGCAGTTGAGCTTCTCGATCAGGTTCAAATAGCCGAGACGGTGCCGATCGAAGCGAAAATAATCGGCCCGCCGCACGCGCTCGATACCCCAGGCCCGAAAACACACCTGCTGGTAGACCGTAAACGCCACGTCCAGCATCAGCAGCGGCACGATCAGCGCGTAAACCAGGGGCGCGGTAAGCAAATGCGCAGGCCGCGCGCCCAGAATGTAGGGCAGCAAGCCCCGGCGCAGCTCCCGCTGGCGGGCGCGTACTTCGGATCGGAACCGCTCCCGGCCGTTGGCCATGCGTTCGCTGAGCTGGGCACGCAGGCGTTGTGCCTCGGCCTCAAGGTCGTCCTCCAGCAGGCGCACGCGGGCGCGCAATTCGTCGAAGCGTGACATGGGGTTCAATCTCCCTGGCGGTCAGGCCGGCGAGTGTCCCGCAACACGCACAAAAAAAGCCTGGCCAGCGGGTACTGGCCAGGCTTTCTGGGCCCGCAATTGATGCCAGTCAGACGTTGAACACATCCATCTGGCGCGGAATGATGTCGTTACACACCACGATGTACTTCTCGCGCACCAGTAGTGCCTCGCCCTGCCGCGCCAGCCGATAGCGGTAGTGGCCAAAGAACATGTCGGTGCGCTGCTCCTCGTGCTTGTAGGTGTTGACCTGGAAATTGGCCGTGGCGATGACCTCCTCGGCGCCCGCCTCGCGGACCCGAATGTTGGTCACGAAGTGCCGCGTACGGGGCAGGCGCAGCAAGGACGACGACAGCCCGGACTCAATGCGCCACACCCGATCGGCCAATCGCGCCCGGTTGCCGCAATAAATCAGCGAGATTTCGCCGCGCGGATTGTCGATCAGCACGTCGTCGTCATCCCAGGACGGAGCCCAGTACACGGCGTCTTCCAGATACAGTGCCAGCCAGTCGTGCCAGCGGCGGTCGTCCAGGCAATCGGCCTCTTCCAGCAGCAGTTCGGTGACTGCCTCTCGTAGCTCGGGGTCAGGCCGCATGGCGCTTGGCCTCCTCGCGGCGCAGACCATCGGTCATAAGC
>CAZZHF010000461.1:0-1574 GCA_964653545.1 uncultured Gammaproteobacteria bacterium
GGCATCCGGTGAAGGGCATATCCCACCGCAAAGGCTCGCCGGGCAGCGTCAGCCGGCCTCCGGCCACTTACTTCCAGCAATCCGCGTTGGCGTAACTACCGGTGACGTCGTTGCCGTTCTGATTGATGGCGAAGGTGCCGCAGCGGTCATTGGCCTGTTTGCCGCCGCTTATGGGCGCCGCGGTCATGTTGTACGTGGTGGTGGTAGCAGCGGTCACGGCCAGGCGGTAATGCCCGTCGACGGACGTGCTGGTCCAGTTCAGAAAGCTCCCGACGGGGCCAAGCGTGACCGTATAGGCGACATTGTTGGCCCGCCACTTCTCCTGTTGCAGCTGCAAGGCAATCAGCGCCCGCTTGGCGTCGGCCCGCCGGGCCTTGCTGGCGTACTCCCGATAGGACGGCACGGCAATCGCAGCCAGAATGCCGATCAGCGCCACCACCACCATCAGTTCAATCAGCGTAAAACCCAATGTGCGTTTATATCTGTACATGACTTTTCACCCAAGTTTCCGACCAACGGTTTATAAAAGCCGACAAACGGTATCAACCGACCTGTCCACGCGCCGATACCTAGCCATAGAATCGGCCACAAGCCAAGGGAGTTTAGGTGGTGGCGAGACGAAACATGGGATTTACCCTCATCGAAATGCTGGTCGCGGTCGCGATCATCGGCATTCTGGCGGCCATCGCGGTGCCCTCCTTCACCAAAATGCTGGAGCGCAACCGGCTCAAGGGCTCGGCCGAGGGGCTGTTCAACGACCTGCAACTGACCCGTACCGAGGCCATCAAGCGCAACCAGCAGGTTGCGCTGCGGTTCTCGACCGCCGGGCCAAGCACCACCTGGTGCTATGGCCTGCGCATCAACGACGGCGTGGACTGCGACTGCACCGTGACCGACGCCAGCGCCGCCAACGCCTGCCAGATCGACGGCCTGCTCAAGGTCACGCCCAGCACCGATTACGCGGGCGTCTCCATGCAGAACAACTTCGCCGCCGCGCGCACCGTGTTCGAGCCACGTCGGGGCGGGTCCAATTTCGCGGGCACCACATTTTTGCGGCTGGGTGTTGACGAGTTGCGGGTCATCGTCAGCATTCCGGGCCGGGTGAAGATCTGCTCCGCTACAGGCACACCGGGGTACGCAGCATGTCCATGAACCGGCGCAATCGCGGGCGCGACCGCGGCTTTACCCTGATCGAACTGATGGTCACCCTGGTGCTGGGGCTGATTGTGGTCGGCGGCGTGATGGCGGTGTTCATCAGCACCTACCAGAGCAACGCCCAGAACATCAAGATGGTGCGCCTGAACGAGGAAATGCGCGCCGTCATGTCCATGATGTCGCGCGATCTTCGGCGTGCTGGAGCGCGCGATATGGCCTGGCAGCCGTCCCTGCTCGGTTCGGCCAACCCATTCGCCAACAACGTCAACTGGGTGGTTGCCAAGTACGGCACCGAGGCCCCCCGATCCTGCGTCACCTTTGCTTATGACAGCGATGGGAGCGATACCCTGACCGATGCCGACCGCTTCGGCTATCGCCTGAATGCCGGTGCCATCGAACTGCGCCAGGCCGGCGCCGCC
>CAZZHF010000462.1:0-1570 GCA_964653545.1 uncultured Gammaproteobacteria bacterium
TGTCGCGCGGCACGATGTCGCCACCAAAGCCGACGTAGCGCAGGCTGGACAGGTCGTGATCGCGCTCGGCGGCTGCCGCCAGCACCAGCTTGCCCAACACCGGGTTGGCCATCAGGCGCGTGACGCGCTCATCGGAGACCAGTCGGGCGACCACGTGGCCGTCCGGGTGTACGCCGGGCAACACCAGTTTGGCGCCCGCGATCATGCCGTCCATCGGCAGATTGAAGGCGTGCGCGTGAAACATCGGTGGGATCACCAGCAGCACATCGTCGCCGCGATAGGGCCCAAGCGACTGGGCTGACTGGTGCGTGAGTGCCCGCAGCACCAGGAAGCGATTGGAGTACGGACAACCCTTGGGCCGGCCGGTGGTACCGCCGGTAAAGCTCACGCAGACCGTGGCGTTCTCGTCGATGTCGTCCGGAAAGGCATATTCCGGTGGCGCCTGGGCGAGTAACTCCTCATAGCGGTGTAGGGGCGCCAGTGTTGTCCGGGGCAATTCGGAGTCATCGCCCAGCAGCACAAAGGCGCCGATGGTGTTGGCGCCGGCGGCGACCAGCGCCTCGGCCAGCGGCAGCAGCTCGGGGTCCACGGCCAGCACGCGTACCTGCGCCAGGTTGCAGGTGTAGACCAGGGCTTCGACGTCGAGCCGGAAATTCAGGCCGAGGTAGATCGCACCCTTGCAGATGGCGGCGTAATCGAGCTCAAGGTGTCGGTGGGTGTTCCAGCCGAGCACACCGACGGTCTGGCCGCGACCGGCGCCCAGCCGGTCCAGGAGGTGGGCGGCACGCTGCAGGCGACCGTAGAACGCGGCGTAGGAATATACAAAGCGAGTGTCGTCGGCGCCGCGGGCCACGATTTCCCGTTGCGGGAAACAAACAGCGGCGCGCTCGACGATGTGCTTGACCAGCAAAGGTTCCATGGATCTGCTCCCGGATTGTGTGGTTTCAAATACGTCGGCGGGCGCTGACAGACCAGACCCGCAGGCTGCTAGACTGCCTCGGTACCCCTTCGGCAACCGTTTGTCGGCTTGCCGTAGCGACCATTGGCCGCATTGACTAACGATAATTTCAACGGGAGCAGACCATGAGCACTGTTTGGGTCGAAATGCTGGGCGTACCGTTCCGGCAAACCTACTACCAGGCCGGCGCATACCGCACGCGCGCCATCGAGGCTGGTGACGGCCCACCGCTGATCTTTCTGCACGGCACCGGCGGTCACGCCGAGGCCTATATGCGCAATATCGCCGAGCATGCCAAACACTTTCATGTGTATGCCATCGATATGCTGGGACATGGTTACACGGACCACTACGACGGCGATTACACCATGGAGGTGTGGTCGGACCATCTGCTGGCTTTCATGGACGCCATCGGCGCTGACAGCGCGTGCCTGTCCGGTGAGTCGCTGGGTGCCATGGTCTCTGCCTGGACCGCCATTCGCCAGCCGCAACGGGTAAAAAAGCTGGTGCTCAACACAGGCATCCTGGCGCCTCCCAACGCCAAGGGCAAGCAGGAACTGATCGACGCGCTGGAGCGGTCCAAGAAGGCCGCCGGCAACCTCACCATGGAGG
>CAZZHF010000463.1:0-1564 GCA_964653545.1 uncultured Gammaproteobacteria bacterium
TACAGCCCCCACGACGGCCGTGAACTCGGTCTCGAGGGCATGATTTCGGACATGCTGGCGCGTACCGCGCGGCATCGGGTGGACAACCTGCCCATCCTGCCCGCCGGGCCGCACGAGCATTCGGCCATTGCCCGCTGCCTGACCGCGCTTGAGAACTTCAGCGGCGAGGGCCCGGCGCGCAGCCGCCTGAAGTCGGTGTGGCCCAAGCAGGCAACCGCGCGCCCGCCGGTGCTCGGCATCACCGGTCCGGGTGGAGCCGGCAAATCGAGCCTGACCGATGAGCTGCTGCTGCGCTTCCTGACGCAGTTTCCCGAGCTTCGCCTGGCGGTGCTGGCGGTGGACCCCACACGCCGACGCACCGGTGGCGCCCTGCTGGGGGACCGCATCCGGCTGAACGCCCTGGCCGACGAACGCATTTTTATGCGCTCGGTAGCCACCCGCCGTTCGCACCTGGCCACCTCGGTGGTCCTCAAGGACGAGATCGATTTTCTGGCCGACTGCGGCTTCGGGCTGATTCTGGTCGAAACCGCCGGCATCGGACAGAGCGACACCGAGATCGTGGACCTTACCGATCTGTCCATTTATGTCATGACCAGCGAGTACGGCGCCGCCAGCCAGCTCGAAAAAATCGACATGCTGGACTACGCCGATCTGGTGGTTCTGAACAAATTCGAGAAGCGCGGCGCCGAGGACGCGCTACGCGATGTTCGCAAGCAGTGGAAGCGCAACCGGGTGGCCTTTGAGCTCAGCGACGAGCAGATTCCGGTATTCCCGACCATTGCCAGCCAGTTCAACGACCCGGGCGTGAACTGGCTGTTCGTCTCACTGTGTCAGCATCTGATCAAAAAGCTCAGCCTCGACGCCAAGCGCTGGACCCCTGACCTCGACACCAGGCAGCGCGAACCGCGGGCACAGGCGCTGATCCCGCCCGCCCGTGCCCGCTATCTGGCCGAGATCGCCAGCCAGGGCCGCGGCCTTCGCGCGGACATCGAAGCGCAGGCGCAATTGGCAAGCCTGGCGCAAAGCTACCACCAGAGTCTGGCCGCACTCGACGACGCAGAACTGCCGCCGGCCTTGACCCCCTATCCACAGCCAGCACTTACCGAGGGCGGTGACCGCACCCTGTTGCTGCTGCGCCAGCAATACAACGCGGCACTGGCCGAGTTATCCGATGACTCCGTGTGCCTGCTGGCCGATTGGCCGCGGCGGCGCGACGCCGTCACCGCAGATCAGTTCAGCTACGACGTGCGCGGCCAGGCCGTGACTGGCGATAACTACGTCCAGACGCTGTCGCGCCAGCGGGTGCCCAAGATCGCCGCGCCGCGCTACCGCGACTGGGGCGAACTGCTGTGCTTCCTGCACAACGAGAACCTGCCGGGGGGCTACCCCTATACCGGGGGCGTCTATCCGTATCGACGCGCCGGCGAGGATCCGACCCGCATGTTCGCCGGCGAGGGCACGCCCGAACGCACCAACCAACGGTTCCACTACCTGTCACTGGGGCAACCGGCGGCGCGTCTGTCGACGGCCTTCGACTCGGTCACCCTGTACGGCGAGGATCCGC
>CAZZHF010000464.1:0-1562 GCA_964653545.1 uncultured Gammaproteobacteria bacterium
CGCAATCGTGCGCACCACGCCATCACCCAGCTGCTGCTGGACTTCCAGCGTCAGCGCGGTGCCTTCCAACTTCAGCGCGTCATAAACGTGAGGCATCTGGTCGCGCGGGAATTCCACGTCGACCACCGCGCCGATGCACTGAACGATCTTGCCTTGAGCCATTGTCGAGTCCTTCAATCTGGATGCGTCACACCGCGGCGGCGCCGCCGACGATTTCCGACAGCTCCTTGGTGATCGCTGCCTGTCGGGTCTTGTTGTAAATGAGCTTCAGCTCGTCGATCAGGCTGCCGGCGTTGTCGCTGGCCGCCTTCATCGCCACCATCCGCGCCGATTGCTCGGACGCCATGTTTTCCGCCACCGCCTGGTAGACGAGCGCTTCGGTGTAGCGCTTGAGTAACTGGTCTATCACCACCGATGCACCGGGTTCGTAGATGTAATCCCAGCTGTAGGCTTTCTTCTCGGTCTCGCTTTGTTCCAGGCGTTCGGGCACCAGCGGCAGCAGTTGCTCCACCATCGGCTCCTGCTTCATGGTGTTGATGAAGCGCGTGTAACAAACAAAAACCGCGTCCAGCTCGCCGGCCACGAAGGCATCCAGCATGACCTTGACCGGACCGATCAGCTTCTCGAGCTGCGGCAGGTCGCCCAGCTGCACCGCCTGGCTGATGATCTGTGCGCCGGCGCGCAACAGAAAACTTTGGCCCTTGGCGCCGATGGCGGTGGCGCGGATGCCCTGCCCGGCCTGCTGGGCGTCGCGCATGCGCAGACTGACGGCACGCAGGATATTGGTATTAAGCCCCCCACACAGGCCCTTGTCGGTGGTGACCACAATAAAGCCAACGGCCCGCACCTGACCGACCTGACGCATGTAGGGCGAGCGGTATTCCGGATTCGCCTCGGCCAGGTGCGCGGTGATATTACGCACCTTGTCGCTGTAGGGTCGCGCGGCACGCATCCGCTCCTGCGCCTTTCGCATCTTGGACGCGGCCACCATTTCCATCGCCTTGGTGATCTTGCGGGTGTTCTCGATGCTTTTGATCTTGCCGCGGATTTCCTTGCCGATCGCCATGCGGTGCTCCCTTAGCTAGCTGCCGAGCCGGCTCAGCTGAACGACTGCAGGAACGCCGCGACGGCGGCACCCATTTGCTCATCGGCGGCGGCGTCCATGGCCCTGTCCGCTTCCAGCTTTTGCAGCAACGCGGCATGGCTGGATCTGAGGTGCTGGTGCAGCCCCTGCTCGAAGGCGAGCACGCGGTCCACCGGCACGCTGTCCATGTAGCCCTTGTTCACGGCATATAAAGACGCGGCCATCAGCGAGATCGGCAACGGCGAATACTGTGGCTGCTTTAGCAGCTCCATCACGCGGGCACCGCGGTCAAGCTGCTTGCGGGTGGCTTCGTCAAGATCCGAGGCAAACTGCGCGAAGGCCGCCAGTTCGCGGTATTGCGCTAGGTCAGTACGGATGCCGCCCGACAGGCTCTTGATCAGCTTGGTCTGCGCCGCGCCACCGACGCGTGACACTGAGATGCCGGCGTTGATGGCCGGACGCACGCCGGCGTTGAACA
>CAZZHF010000465.1:0-1535 GCA_964653545.1 uncultured Gammaproteobacteria bacterium
TGCGGCTGGTGCCGGGCGACCCGGTGGAGGTGATGCTGGGCGAGCGCGCGAGCGCCGCGGACCGTGCCGCCCTGATAGCGGTACTGGGCCTGGACCGGCCGTTGCCGGTGCAGTTAGGCGATTACCTGACCGGTCTTGCGCGGCTATCGCTGGGCGATTCCCTGCATTATCACCAGCCGGTCAGTAAGCTGATTGCCGCTCGTCTGCCGGCGACGCTGCAACTCGCCGGCGTGGCGCTGGGCTTGGCCCTGCTGCTGGCCCTGCCCCTGGGGGTGGCAATGGCGGTGCGCGCCGGTCGTGTTGCCGGGCGGCTGGCAGGGGCCCTGACCTTGGCGGGCATGGCGCTGCCGGGCTTCTGGTTCGGGCCGCTGCTGATTCTGTTGTTTGCGGTGCAGCTTGGCTGGTTGCCGGTGGCGGGCCGATCCGGGCTGGCGTCCTTGCTGCTGCCGGCGCTGACGCTGGCGCTGGGGCTGGCCAGCGTGCTGGCGCGCCAGCTTGCCGCCAATCTTGGCGAGACCCTGACTGCTGATCACTGGCGCACGGCCCGTGCCAAGGGTCTGCCGCCGGCCCAGGTGCTGTGGCGCCATGGCGTGCGCAACGCGCTGTTGCCGGTCGCCACGGTGTTCGGTTTGCAGGTTGGCGCACTGCTGGGTGGCGCGGTGATCACCGAAACCGTATTCGCCTGGCCGGGGCTGGGCGCGCTCACGGTGGAAGCGATTTCCACGCGCGACTACCCGCTGCTGCAAGGCTGCGTACTGCTTATTGCCACGGTGTACGTGCTGGTCAATGGCCTGACCGAACTTGCCTACGGCTGGATCGACCCGCGGGTACGTCTGCCGTGAACTCCAGGTTCTTGGGAGCCGGCCGGGTGCCGCTGGGCGCACTACTGGTGCTTGGCGCCTGGCTGGTACTAGCGCTGTTGTCGCCAGCGTTGGGGCTGGCGCCCGATACGCTGCATCTGGATCGCATCCTCCATACACCCGCCCTGGCGACGGGGGGGTGGCTGGGCTATGACGAACTGGGTCGCTCCCTGCTCGACCGGTTGCTGATCGGCGCGCGTGTATCGCTGGCGGTGGTTCTGCAAGTGGTGGCCGGTCAGGCGCTCCTGGGCATTACGGCCGGGATGATCGGCGGGTATCTGGGCGGCTGGCCCGACCGCTGCCTGCGACAGCTGACCGATGTGGTGCTGGCGTTTCCGGGGCTGCTGCTGGCGCTGCTGCTCGCGAGCTTGCTCGGTCCGGGAATCGAGAACGTGGTGCTGGCGCTGGTGGCGGTCGGCTGGGTTGGCTTTGCGCGCCTGACGCGCGCACAGGTGCTTTCGCTCAAGCGCAGCGACCACGTGGCGGCGGCCCGGGCGCTGGGCTGTGGCCACGCCCGCATCGTCTGGCGCCACCTTTTGCCGTTGCTCGCCGCGCCGTTGCTGGTGGAGGCGATACTGGCCAGTGCCGGAGCCATTACCGCCGAGGCCGGGCTGTCGTTTCTGGGTCTGGGCGTGCAGCCGCCGCAGGCATCCTGGGGCGGCCTGATTCGCGAGG
>CAZZHF010000466.1:0-1525 GCA_964653545.1 uncultured Gammaproteobacteria bacterium
CCAAACAGCGCGTTTCCGGGCCTCCGTCAGAAAACGCTGAATAAATCCGTCCTGGATTTCTCAGCGCCCGCCATCGGAAAAGCGTGGTTTTCCGGTGGCTCAAAAAATCAGTGGCTTACCGCCACCGATTTTGGCAGCGCATCCTTGCGCTGTGGGAAACACTGAATGTTTCAGCGTCTCCTTGGCTTGGCCGAACCAAGGCGTATGCTGACAGTCAGCCAAAGCAAGGGGAAGTGTCATGCGCGCAATCAATCTGGTCCTGATGATTCTGGTAGCCACCCCGGCGACAGCCGGTTGGCGTGACATGCTCGACAACGCCGGAAAAACCCTGAACGGCAATGATTCCGCCAGCGGATCGGTTGCCGCGGGCGCACTCTCGAACGGGGAGATCGCCACCGGTTTGAAAGAGGCATTGGGGCAAGGGGCCGCAGCGGCGGTGTCCAGCCTAGGCCGAACGGACGGGTTTCTGGGCAATCCCGACGTGCGCATTCCGCTGCCGGGGCCGCTCGAAGGGATCGGCAACACCCTGCGCACCATGGGTCAGAGCCAGCTGGTGGACAGTCTGGTCAACACCATGAACCGCGCTGCGGAGGCGGCGGTGCCCGAGGCAGCCGAATTGTTCAAAAATGCCATCAGCCAGATGACCCTGGACGACGCGCGGGGCATTCTGCAGGGTCCAGACGACGCCGCGACCCGGTACCTGCAACGCGCCAGCGGTGATCAGCTGAAAACCCGGATGGCGCCGATTGTGCAGCGCGCGACCGCCAGCGCCGGGGTGACCAGCGCCTACAAAGGCATGTTGAGCCAGGCCGGACCCATGGGCAGCATGCTTGGCAACACCGTCAATCTGGACAGCTACGTGACCCAGAAGGCCACGGATGGGCTGTTTCTGATGGTCGCCCGCGAGGAAGCGCGCATTCGTGCAAACCCGGTGGCGCGTAGCACCGACGTCCTGCGTAAGGTGTTTGGCGGGGCTGGCCCTTAGAGTCGATCCTGCCGCACTCGCAGAGGGACATACTGAATCGTTCAGCGGTTCCTTAATCTATCTGTAAGGTTCCGGAAATTTTTATCGGGTCACCCACCAAGCTACGCATCCGCAGCCTCGAAGGCAGCCACCGGCACTGTGCGATTGACCGCAACCGACTGGCGCAATGCTTTGATACGTTCGATCTCGTGCAGGGTTTGTGCGGAGAAGTAAGACTCGCCGCAACTCGGGCACGACCACATGGGAATGGCTTCGATGACCAGCAAGGCAGCGCCTTTGCCGAAGCTCCGCGTGACGTGCTTCAACTGGACTGCGGCACTGCCGCAATAAGCGCAGTGTTCCTCAACAGAGATAGACGGTGACGACAATGAGCTTGCCGGTGAAGCCGACTTTGACGACGGTTTCGGCGGAGGTGCCATCGAGCGTGACGCCTGTGACGACGCACTTGACTTCGCGGGTTTGGGGGTCGCGCTGGCGCGCGGCGATTTGCCCGGTGAGGATGATGTTTTCGAGGTCGAGGATGGAGAGGTGGTCATCTTC
>CAZZHF010000467.1:0-1517 GCA_964653545.1 uncultured Gammaproteobacteria bacterium
CAGCCCAATGCCGTTAAGGCAACGTCACGATTTTCAGGGAAGCGCGGCCGATGTGGGAAGGTTGATTGAGTTTGCGCGGCCAGGCACTGGTTGGTTGGCGCACGGCGCGGGGACACGAGCGCGCGCGGCGTGGGGCCAGCAGCGCGGTCCGGCGGATCTTCTCGTTATAGCGTGCCATGATGTGGGCGCGTTGCGCCGCGGTGAGCGTCGGTCCGCCCCACGCGAAGGTCTGCCAGAGTTGCTGGGTCGCCAGCAGCACCTTGAGAAAGCTCACCCGCCGCGGCGCCACCCCCAGGCCTTCGGCCGCGGCCACCCGCAATTGCGCCACCACGGCCGTGGCCAGGACCAAGGCCGCCAGTTCCTGCAACGCGGTTTCCACCGTGTAGCTCGCCAGGAGCCCGCTGCCGCGCACGTCCATTTTCAGCTCCCGATAATACAGCTCCTGTTCCCAGCGTTCCACATAGTGGCGCGCCAGCGTCTCGGCCGGATACGCGGCGGCCTCCAGCAGGTTGGTCCAGAACCGCAGGTTAAAACTCTGGCCGTCCGCCCGCACGCCCTGCGCGCGGATCTCGCGCACCCGCAACACGCCGACTTGGCGCCGCTGCTCCAGCACGGGCACCTCCACGATCGCGCTGCCATCGGACAACCTGGTCACCACGCGCACTTTGATGTTCGCTTTGACCCGGGCGAGAAACGCCATCGGCCGGCCCTGCCACGCCGTCAGCGCCTGCCACAGCGTCAGCGGCGAACCAAAGAGCCGATCCATGATCACCAGCGCGTGGTCCGGCAATTGCGCCCACAGTTTCGCCGCCAGCGCCTGCTCGCCGACGCTGGCCGACCCCGCCGCCGCCGCCAGCGGATGATGCACGCCCAGCTCCACCGCAGTCACCAGCCGCAGCTTGGCAAACGCGGCGCGCAAACGCCGCGTCGCCGCCTTCGGCAGTTGCCCGAGAATGGCCGGTGTGTTGGTCACGCTCCACTGGGTGCCGTCGATGCCCACCACGCGCCAGCCGCCGAAGAAGCACTCCGGCTGGCGCTGCGGGTCGGCCAGCGGCCGCAACGCCGACTGCATCACCACTTCGAACAATTCGAACGGCAGGCCTTGCCGGCGCTGCGTGTGCGCGGGGTCACTCATCTCGACCCCGTGCAGCTCGGCCGTGTGGGCGGCGAGCGTGCCGGCCGGCTGCAATTGATGATACACCAACCCTGTGACCAGCTGCGCCGCGGTCAACTTCGGCGGCGTGCGCGGCACCGGGGCGTGCGCCTCGCAGTGAGCCGCCAGTTGGCCCGCTGGTATCATCTTTTCCATGACCTGGATAAAATCAGTTGCCGCCAAGGTGGACTTCGCCGGGTGAATTGCCATCCCAAGCTTATGTCATGCAATTACTTTGCGGTACAGTACTATTTTGCCTTAACGGCATTGGGCTTCAGCCGGCTTCAGCCGGTCTCGGCAAATTTGCGTGCCGCGTAAAGATGCCTCAAAGGCGGAACTACCAACACGACTGTCCAAAAGTGAG
>CAZZHF010000468.1:0-1516 GCA_964653545.1 uncultured Gammaproteobacteria bacterium
ACACGCTCGGCCGGCGCGGCATTCCGCTCAAGGCCGGCGAGGTCATCCTGTCCGGTTCCCTGGCCACCATGGTCAGTGCCAAGGCCGGCGATCATATGCGCGTGAGCATCGGCGGCATGGGCTCGGCGTCGGTTACTTTCGCCTGAACGCAGCCTCTTCCGTTACGCCGGCTGGCCCTCGAATGCCAGTTCGTACGCCTGCCGGCGGGCGCCGGGGGGCGTTGGCTCTCTACCGCAGCATGCGCCTGATCCGCAGCGCCGAGTTGTGCCTGGCGGAGCTGTTCGCGGCTGGCGAAGTGCCGGGTTTCATCCACCTGAGCATCGGCCAGGAAGCGGTTGCGACCGGCGTCATGGCGGCGCTGTGTGCCGCCGACACCATTGCCTCCAACCACCGCGGACACGGCCACTGCCTGGCGCGCGGTGTGGACCCCGTCGGCCTGTTCGCCGAGATCATGGGCAAGGACAGTGGCCTGTGCCGCGGTCGGGGCGGGTCCATGCATGTGGCCGACATGCAGGTTGGCATGCTGGGCGCAAACGGCATTGTCGGCGCCGGCATTCCGCTGGCCACCGGCAGCGCGCTGGCACACCAGGTGCGTGAAACCGGCGGCGTGGCAGTGGCCTTTTTCGGCGACGGAGCGTTGGCCGAGGGCGTGCTGCACGAGTCGATGAACCTGGCCGCACTGTGGAAGCTGCCGCTGTTGCTGGTGTGCGAGAACAACGGCTGGTCCGAGTTCTCGCCGGCCGATCGACAGTTCACCGCCCGCTCCCTTGATCTGGCGGCTGCTTTCGGCATTCCTGGCGAGCAGGTGAACGGCAACGACGTGTTCGCCGTGGCTGCAGCCGCCGGTCGCCTGCGCGCACAGGCAGCAGGGCAGGGGCCACGCCTGCTGGACTGCCTTACCGACCGTGTGCGCGGCCACTACGAGGGTGATCCGCAGCGCTACCGCGCCGATCAGCCGGGCCGCGGCCTGGCCGACCCGCTCGATCTGTGCCACGAACATTTGCGCCGGCTGCGCGTCAGCGCTGCGCAGATCAACGCCACTGACGCCGAAGTCGAGCAGGCGGTAAATGCCGCCGTCGCGACGGCCCGTGCCGGCGCTCCTGCGCGCTTCGCCGACGCCGCGGCGGACGTCTACACCAAGCTCCCGACAATGAGCGCCTGACATGCCCGAAGTCCGCTACGGCAAGGCCATCAACCGTGCCCTGCACGACGCCATGACCGCCGACCCAGCGGTGGTGGTGTTCGGCGAGGACATCGCCGGCGCGGGCGGCAGTTTCGGTGTCACGCGCGGCCTGCTGGACACGTTCGGTCCGCTGCGCGTGCGCGACACGCCGATCAGCGAGGCGACCTTGTTGTCGGCGGCGGTCGGTGCGGCGCTGAGCGGTCTGAAGCCCGTGGTCGAGATCATGTTCATGGACTTCATCACGCTGAGCATGGATGCGCTGGTCAACCAGGCGGCCAAGGCGCGCTTCATGTTCGGCGGCCAGACCAGCGTGCCGATGGTGCTGCGCACGCC
>CAZZHF010000469.1:0-1515 GCA_964653545.1 uncultured Gammaproteobacteria bacterium
CGCTCTTGGACGGCAGTTTGCTGGGCACGTTGGAGTACAGCACGGACCTGTTTGAGCGAGCGACGGTGGAGCGGTTTGCGCGGCACTACCGGCGGGTGGTGGAGTGGATGCTGGCGGACCCGAGCCGTCACGTGGACGGTTTGGCGCTGGCCGAGGGGGATGAGCTGTACGACCTGCTGGGCCTGGACCGGGATCTGGTGGAGGCGGTCTGGCCGCTGACCGCCAACCAGCGGGCCCTGTACCTGGATGCGCTGGTGCGGCCCGACACGCTGCAAAACAGCCTCGGCTATGGGGTGCCGTTGCCGGTGGCGGTCGACCCCGAGCGCTGGCGACAGGCACTGGAGGTAGTGACCGCCGGTTACGGCGTGCTGCGCTCGCGCCTGGTGGACAGCCCGGTGTCGTGGGCGGAGCCGGCCTATCGGGTGGTGGCGCGCGAAGCGGCACTGAATTACCACTATCAGGACCTGAGCGGGTCGCCGCCGGATGCGGCGGGCGTGGCGGCGCTGATCGACGCCTTCATCTATCAGCCCTACGACGTGCACGGGGATGCCCTGGTCCGGCACGGCCTGATCAAGCTGGGGCCGCAGCGCTACCTGACGCTGGTGGCGGCGCACCACAGCGTGGCCGACGGCGTGGCGGTCGCCAGCGTGCTGCCCAAGGTGTGCGCGGTCTACGAGGCGCTGGGCCGGGGCGCGGTGGCCCAGCTGCCGGGCGATGTCTTCGGTGATTACGTGCAGGCCGATCGGGAGACCACCGATCAGCGTGAGACGCTGGCGTTCTGGCGCGCGCAGCTGGCCGGCGTGGGCACCCTGGAGGTGCCGGGCGCGGCTGGCGCTGCCCAGCAGCGGGTGCAGCGCCGGCAACTGCTGGACGAGGTGCACTGGGCGGCGATCCGGCGCTATTGCCGTGAGCAGCGCGTAACCCCGGCGCTGTACTTCAAGTGCCTGTACGGCGTGTTGCTGAGCCATTACGGCGCGGGCGAGGATGATTTTTGCGTGCTTGAGTTCGCCGGTGGGCGGCCTAAAGGGCACGCCGAGGCCATGGGCTGCTACTACCAGCAGTTGCCATACCGGTTCCGGCGCGACCAACTGCATCCGCAGGGCGCTTTTGTCGACTTGCTGGCCACGGCGCGGGAGTTTCAAAAAGCCACGCGCGGACTGCGCGCGCTGTCGGTGCTGGCCCAAAGCCGCCTGCTAGCGCAGGGCCGGGTCGGTTTCATCTACAACTACTACGACTTCCTGCCGGAGTTTGAATTCGAGGGCGCCACGGTCGGCATCGAAGGCGCGGTGCCGGCGGTCGAGCGCCAGGTGCAGTTCATCCCCAAGGTGCTGGGCGGGCAGCTGCTGCTGAACCTGCATTACCCGGCGGACCTGTTTGCCGAGACCGACTTTCTGGAGCGGCTGGTCGGCATGAGCCGGCAGATCGTCGGCGGCACCGACCGCCTCGGCGACCTGTCCATTCTCACCCCGGCCGAGCGTGACCAGCAGCTGACGCAGTGGAACCCGGCGGGCGAGC